>BADC01000794.1 GCA_000333435.1 Corynebacterium-like bacterium B27
GCCCTCAACCCGAAAGCCACGGCGACAAAGCGAATGCGGCGGCGATCTTCATGCAGTTCATGGGCATCGACGACGGCGGCTACGCGCAGTACCTGTCGGCGCTGGCCGTGCCGCCGTCGAACCTCGAGGGCAGCCAGAAGTTCTACGACTCCGACACCTTCAAGGACCCGCGGTTCGCCGGAGTGGTCGACCTGATGAAGTACGAACTGGCCAACACCGCCACCCTGCGCCTGCAGACCGTGGGCTACGTGGAGTTCGAGGACATCATGACGAAGACCTTCGACGACATCATCAACGGGACGGATGCGAGCACCGCGCTCGAGTCGGCCACCGGTCAGCTCTCGGATGCCTGGGAGAAGTTCCAGTAGCCCATGACCGCTCCTAGTCTCCTCACCCAGGCTGCGGGTTCCCGGCGGAAGGGGGCGCGCATCACCCGACGCAACGTCGTGGCTGCCGCCCTCTTCCTCGCCCCGACCGTGGTGCTCATCGTGGTGCTCCGCATCGTGCCCACCGTCTCCGCCGTCGCCGACTCCACCCGGTCGGGACTGCCCGGCAGTCTCGCCGCCCCCGAGTTCGTCGGCGTCGACGTGTTCACGAAGATGTTCTCGAGTGCCTCGTTCTGGAACTCGGTGACCCAGACCCTCGTCTTCAACGTCATCGTCAATCCGCTGCAGATCCTGCTCGCACTGGCGCTGGCCGTGCTGCTCACCCGCAACATCCCCGGCCGTGGGCTCTGGCGCACGCTCATCTTCCTGCCGGCCGCGGTTCCCCTGGCGGGGTCGACGATCGTCTGGGGCATCGCCCTCCGTCCCGACGGCCCGGTCAACGGCTTCCTGGAGCTGTTCGGTCTCCCGGCGCAGCCCTGGTTCACGAGCCCCGACCAGGTGATCATGTCGCTCATCATCCTGGCCAGCTGGATCGGCATCGGCTATTGGATGATGTTCCTCATCGCCGGCCTCAACGACATCCCGCCGGTCTACTACGAGGCCGCCCGCATCGACGGCGCCGGCGCTCTGCGCACCTTCTTCTCGGTCACCCTGCCGATGCTGCGCCGGCCGCTGCTCTTCGTCCTCGTGGCCGACACGGTCGCCAACTTCGTGCTCTTCGCGCCGGTGCAGATCCTCACCGGTGGTGGGCCGGAAGGACGGTCGAACTTCTTGATGTACGACATCTTCCATCGCAGCTACGAGCTCAGCGACCCTTATCAGGCCTCGGCCGAACTGGTCGTCCTGCTGGTGATCATGATCGCGATCGTGGCGGTGCAGTTCAAACTGCTCGGCTCCGACGACACCGGGGAGGAGTGAGCATGCGCCGCAATCCGCTCGGCCGTGTGGTGCTCACCGTGACGGCAGTCGCCATCTCGCTCGCTTTCCTCGTGCCGGTGCTGTGGCTTCTCGCGAGCACGTTCCGCACCGCCACCGAGACCTTCGCCAGCAGCTCGCCGCTCAGCTGGGACGTGCTCTGGCCGAAGGACTTCACCCTGGTGAACCTGGAGTCGGCGGTCGACAGCGGCTTTCTCACGGCGCTCGGGAACAGTCTCCTGGTGGCGGCCGTCACGGTCGTGGTCGGGCTCGGCATCAGCGCGGCCGCCGCCTTCGCGCTGGCCGTCATTCCGTTCAGGGGCCGATCGGTCGTGTTCACCATCGTGGTGCTGAGCTTCCTGGTGCCGTTCGAGGCGATCGCCATCCCGCTCTCCCGGAGCTTCAGCGAGTGGGGGCTGACCAACACGCTGATCGCCCTCATCCTCCCCGGGCTCGGCAACGGGCTCGCCGTGTTCACGCTGCGGCAGTTCTTTCTCGGCATCCCGCATTCCCTGTCGGAGGCGGCTCACCTCGACGGCGCGAACTGGTTCCGCATCTTCTGGTCGGTCTACCTGCCGCTCACCCGTCCGGCGCTGATCGGGGCCGGGCTCATCCTGTTCCTGTTCCAGTGGCAGGCCTATCTGTGGCCCATCCTCGTCACGTCGAATGCGTCGCTCGATCTCGCTCCGGTCGCGATCGCGAAGTCCTTCGGGGCGTTCTCGACCGATTACGGCCGCGTCTTCGCCGAGACGGCGATCCTCGCCGTCATCCCGGCGGTGGTGCTCCTTGCGCTGCAGCGCTACTTCGTCACGTCCGTGGCGTCGACGGGCAGCAAGGAATGAGCAAGGAACGAGCGAGGAATAGAGGCACCTACGGGATTCGAACCCGTGTAGACGGTTTTGCAGACCGCTGCGTAGCCACTCCGCCAAGGCGCCGGGGTGTTCGCTCGACACTAGCCGAGGTTCGGCAGGGCGCCGTCTTTGTTACGTCGCGTTGTTCCCGTTCGCTCGGCGTGTTGGCGGTGGACGCGGCGGTCGCGGCGCGGTAAGACTGGGAGAACGAACGGATGCGCGCCGACCCGGTGCGCATCCGCTCCGTCTCCGCCCCGGGCGGAGGCAACCCGAACCGGCAGCGTCGCCGGGGCAAGAAGCGAGGAAGTACATGCGCGGAACAACGGAGTTCCCCGATTCAGGTGCGACTGCGCGCACCACACCGTCGGGTACGGCGGCCGAGATCGCGGCGGCGGATGCGCGGGCGGGCTGGTTCGTGCTGCACGCGGCCGTGGCGTCGGCGGTGGCCGCCGCCCTGTCCTATCAGCTGACGGTGCTCGTCGTGACCGGCGGCGCGATCGACGCGTGGTCGTCGGTGACCTTCGCGGCGTTGGTGGTCGGGCTGACCGCGGGCGGGTGGACGGCGCTCGTCGCGTTGCCGACCTGGCTGTTGCTGAACGCGCAGGCGGCGCGGCGCGAGCGCTGGCATGCCGCGCATCCGGTGGTGCCCGGCGACGCGAGGCACGTGGAGGCGGCGCGCGGCCCCGGCGCGGCGCCGCGCGCACGGGCGCTGCGGTGGCGCGGGTTCTCGGTGCTGCACATCGTGGCCATTGGCACCGCGGTGCCCTGGATCGTGCTGTCCCTGCTGCTCGGGTCGTGGCAGGCGACCACCATCACCATCGTGGTCGCCGTGGTGGCGGGAGCCGCCGGCGGGTTCGCGGGGGCCCGACGCGTCTGGCGCCCCAACCGTCGCGCTGCGCTGTCCGGGCAGGGCGCGCCCCGCCTGGGCCCGGCGCTCGAGCACCTCCCGGCCGAACCGACCCTTCAGTCGCGTGGCTCATCGCCCGCGGGCGCGGCCGGTCGCATAAAGGGTGTGAGGTCGTCGGACCGGTAGCCGCGGAAACGGATGCCCTGGGGTCCGTCGGTGGGGCGCAGCAGTTCGTCGAGCTCGGCGTCGGGGTCATCCGCCCGGCCGCTCTCCTCCTGCTCCGGCGTTCGGGAGGGTCCGCCGAGACGGACGCCGCCCTGGCGGTTGATCGTGCCGGCGACGATGGCGAGCACCGCGATCAAGAGGGCCGCGATCAGCACGCTCGGGGCGAGGAAGCCCACGATCTGCACGAAGGTGAACAGCGGGGAGTACGAGCATCCGTTCTCGTCGCAGGTCGTTCCGAAAGCGCCCTGGGCAACCGGCAGCGAGACGACGACGGACGCGGCCAAGCAGATGCCGGCCGCCACGATGGCGAAGATCCAGAGTGCCCGGACGGGCAGCAGGATGCGCGGAGCGCTCTCGGTGGTCATCGTCGCCTCCCAGGGCTGGTCGATCTCGTCGTGGTCCGGGGCGGATGATGGCAGGCCGCCAGGCCTGATCGAGCCGGTCAGCAGGCTGAAGCCGAGCACGAACACGCCGGCGGCGGCCAGGGGCGGCCCGAGGTAGCGGCCCACGCCGCCCAGCACGAACAACACATCGTTGTCGGTGCGGCAGTCGCCCACGCTGGTACAGGTCATCTGGTGCGGCAGGAAGATGACACCGAGCACGGCGGCGACGCCCAGCACGATGACCACCACACCGGCGACCCGGAGCAATCGCGTCGCTCTACCCATCGACTCCACGCCTCTCCCTCCACCGCTCGGTCGGCCGACGTCATCCGCCGGCACGGTTCCGTCGAGGTTAGCGGGTTCGCTCTGGGACTCCCACTCCCATCGGGTTCACGATCACGAGGTCGGCCGCCGGCCAGCGCGCGGCGAAGAAGTCGGCCGCCCACTGCACGCGCTCCGGTTCGGCCGAATCGTCGATGAGGGCGATGACGTCGACCGCCCCGAAGTTCTCTTCGATCTGCCAGAGCGCGTCGGTCAGCGACAGGATGCCCGGCTCCCGGATCTCGGCCGACAGCACCGCATCGCCCCACTCGTTGACGAGCATCGCGAACGGGCTCACGTCCGGCGCGAGCAACGCGACCTGCCGTCCGTTGCGGAGCAGCGGCCCGGCGACATCCCGCGCGGCTTCACCGCGGGCGCTCACCACGCACCACACCTGTCCGCCGTTGCGGCCGGCCTCGACGACCCCTTCGACGACCTCCTCGCCGATCGAACCTGCCGCGTCGCGTCCCCGAATCGTCCGCACCATCTCGACCCTCCGTACCCGGCGCCCTGCCGTCCCCTCCATGCTCGCGCGCCGGCCGCTGCGGCGAATCGTCCTAAGGGTGGAGATTCCGGGTGCGCCAGTCGTCCTTCCGCGGTACTCAGGTGCCGCGCGCGCGTTCCGGCTAGGCTGGCCGCTCGGATCGGGGGAGCGATGACCATAGGCGAGAACCAGCCCGGGCATGATGCACACGACCTCCCGGCGGTCGGCGCCGCCGCGGTCGCCACCGGCGTCACCGCGATCGTCGTCTCTCAGGTCGAACTCGTCATCCGTGCCGACGGCGACTACTCCCTCTGGGGCTTCGCGATCGTCGGCAGCCTCCTGTTCGGCGCGCTGTTCGGCGGCGGTGCAGCCCTGCTGACCGTGATCGCCTGGGCCATCCGCACCACTCGGGGAGCGCGCCTCAGCCGCCGTGCCGGCCTCGCACTCAGCTGCGCGCTGCTCACCGCGGGCCTCCTCGGGGCGACGACCCTGTTCGCCGCCTGGTCGCGCCACCCCGGATTCCTGCTGCCGACCGCAGCCGCTTCGTCGCTCGCCGGCATCCTCGCAATCCTCTGGGTGAGCGCTCGGTCGTCGCACTCCGCACGCTCAACCGCGTCGCAGCCGCGCTGAAGCCTGCGGGTGAGCGCGGGTCAGGCGGGCGGGACGGCGGCGACCGCCTCGATCTCGACCAGGACGCCGGGGCGCGACTCGGGGACGGCGATCACCGTGACCGCCGTGCGGTGGCGCCAGACGGCGGCGCTCGCCGCGTAGGCCTCGTTGGGGTCGACACCGGTGGTGAGGTAGATCGTGAGCTTCGCCACGTGTTCGGGCCCGGTGCCCGCCTCGGCGAGCACGGCGAGCACGTTGCGGAGCGCCTGCTCGGTCTGCGCGCCGAGACCCTCGAGCAGGGTGCCCGAGCTGTCGATCCCGTTCTGCCCGCCGACGTAGAGTGTCGGCCCGGCCGGGAGGATCATGCCCTGCGTGAACGCGGGGCTGCGCGGAATGGACGGGGGATCGATCGACGTCACTGTCGTGCTCATGAGAATCCTTTCGACGGTTGCGACGAGTATGAACCCGGCCACCGACATCCGCTCGCGACGACCCGGACACGAAGAACGCCCGGGACACGACGAAGGGCCGGACACCCGAGAGTGTCCGGCCCTGAATCGAAACGGTTACGCCGCCTGCGCGAACTCCGCCACGTCGGCGTCGGCCGTCACGGCGAGCGACCCGTCGACCGCGTCCACGGTCACGGCCCCGCCGTCGAGCAGTGCCCCCGACACCAGCAGCTCGGCGATCGCGTCGTCGACGTTGCGCTGGATGACCCGCCGCAGCGGCCGCGCCCCGTACTCGGGCTCGTAGCCGTTGTCGGCCAGCCAGTCGGTCGCCGCATCCGTCACCGTCAGCTCGATCTCGTGCGCGGCCAGCCGGGCACGGGTCGCGCCGAGCAGCAGCCCCACGATCGAACGCAGCTGCGCTTTCTCGAGCTTGCGGAACAGCACGATCTCGTCGATCCGGTTGAGGAACTCGGGCCGCATGGCCTCACGGAGCTTGCCCATCACGCGGTCGCGCAGCGCCTTGTCCGAGCCGAAGCCGTTGCCGTCGGACCCGTCGGCCGACTGCGCCACGAAGCCCATCGCCCCCGACCGGGAGGCCAGGAACTCCGACCCCAGGTTCGAGGTCATGATGACCACCGTGTTGCGGAAGTCGACCGTGCGTCCCTGACCGTCGGTCAGCCGTCCGTCGTCGAGCACCTGCAGGAGCAGGTTGAAGACATCCGGATGCGCCTTCTCGATCTCGTCGAACAGCACCACCGAATACGGGTTGCGCCGCACGCGCTCGGTCAGCTGGCCGGCCTCGTCGTAGCCGACGTACCCGGGAGGGGCACCGACCAGACGGGAGACCGTGTGACGCTCACCGAACTCCGACATGTCGAAACGCAGCATGTTCGCCGCCGAACCGAACAACGAGTCGGCCAGCGACTTCGCCAGCTCGGTCTTGCCGACGCCGGTCGGGCCGAGGAAGAGGAACGAGCCGATCGGCCGGTTCGCGTCGCCCATGCCGGTGCGGTTGCGCCGCACCGCCTTGGCCACGACGGTCACCGCGTCGTCCTGCCCGATCACGCGCTCGTGCAGCTCGCCCTCGAGGGCGGCCAGCCGCTCACGGTCGACCTCGCCGAGCCGGGACACCGGGATGCCGGTCGCCCGCGAGATCACCGCGGCGATCTCGGCCTCGTCGACCACCGCATCCAGGTCGATCCCACCCGCAGCACGCTCGGCGGCGACGCGACGGTTCACCGAGGTCGCCTCCGCCAGCTGCTTCTGCACGTCTTCGATCTCGTCGCGGATGCGCGACGCCTCCTCGTAGTGCTCCGCCGAGACGGCGGCGTTCTTCGCGCCCTCGAGCGCGGCGAGGTCGGCCTGCAGCGCCGAGATGTCGACGACCGCCGGGATCTTGCCGAGCGAAAGGCGCAGCCGGGCGCCGGCCTGGTCGATCAGGTCGATCGCCTTGTCGGGCAGGAACCGGTCGCTCACGTACCGGGCCGAGAGCTCCACCGCAGCGGTGAGCGCGGCGTCGGTGTAGGAGACGCCGTGGTGCTCCTCGACGCCGGGCGCAGCCCTCGAGGTCA
>BADC01000793.1 GCA_000333435.1 Corynebacterium-like bacterium B27
CGGGACGCGATGCCGGTCACGGCCGAGCCCGCGGCGGCGACGTCGGTCACGTAGACCAGGCCGGCATCCGCTTCGCCCGAGGTGACCTTGCCGAGCACGTCGGTGACCGACGACTCCTCGCTCACGGGGGAGAGCGTCACCCCGGTGGCCTGCTCGACGGCGGTGGTCGCCGAGCCGCACGGCACCTGCGGGGCGCAGACGACGACCTTCACACCCGGCGCGGCGAGGTCGGCGAAGCCGGCGATGCCGGCCGGGTTCGACGGCGGCACCGCGATCTCGAGCACGTTGGTCGCGAAGTCGACCGGTGCCGAGGCATCGATCAATCCGGCGTCGGTGAGCTTCTTCATGTTCTTCTCGTCGGCCGAGGCGAAGACGTCGGCGGGGGCGCCCTCGGTGATCTGGGTGACGAGGTCGCTCGATCCGGCGAAGTTCAGTTCGACGCTCGTGCCGGGGTTCGCCGCCTCGAACTCGTCGGCGAGCTCGGTGAAGGTCTGCTTGAGCGAGGCGGCGGCGAAGACGGTGATCGAGCCCTCGAGCGCCGGTGCGCTGACCGTGGGTGCGGTGCTCGGCGCAGAGGTGCCGGCCGGGTCTGCCGAACCCGGCGCCGCGCATCCGGCCAGCAGGGCTACGGCGGCTGCGCCGACCAGGGCGACAGCGGCCCGGCCGAGCGGGTGGGTGGTTCGCGGGCGGGTCACGCTTTCCCCCCGGGGGTCTCGATGATGACGGTCGTGGCCTTCACGACGGCGATGGCGACGGAGCCGAGTTCGAGGCCGAGCTCGTGCACGGCCTCGCTCGACATGAGCGAGACGACGCGGTGCGGGCCGCATTGCAGTTCGACCTGCGCCATCACGGTGTCCAGGGTGATCTCGGTGACGATACCCACGAAGCGGTTGCGGGCGCTGCGCCCGATCTCCGACGGATCGGCCGGCAGCACGGCGTTCTCGCGGGCGAGGCGAGCGAGCGAGAGCCCGTCGACCGTGCTGCGCCCGGATGCGTCCTTACCGCTCTCGAGCGCGCCCGAGTCGATCCAGCGGCGCACGGTGTCGTCGCTCACGCCGAGGAAGGCCGCGGCATCCTTGATCCGAATCTGCGTCACATCAGTCATATTAGCGCCGCATCTGCGGAATCAGCGCCTGATACCCGACGACGCCGAGATGCGATGCCACTGCAGCGCTTGACGATCGATCGCCAGAGCGCTACGGTCAAATACGCAAACCAGTTTGCAGACGTTGCGAACTGATATTGCAGCTCACGCAGTCGAGCTCTCCCACGGAAAGGATGAACCGGTTTGGACAACGATGTCGACACCCGGACGGAACGCGACCGCCGTCATCAGCAGGCGCGCGCATCGTTGAACATCCAAGCCGTCGCGGACGCCGCCGGAGTCAGCAAGACCACGGTGTCGCACGTGCTCTCGGGCAACCGGCCGGTGTCCGCGGCGACCCGGCGCAAGGTCGAGAGGGTGATGGACGAGCTGGGCTATCGCCCCAACTTCTTCGCCCAGGCGCTCAACTCCAAGAAGAGCCAGACGATCGCGTTGATCGCCCAAGACATCACCAACCCGTTCTACCCGGCGCTCGCGCGGGGTCTGCAGACGTCGGTCGCCCGCGCCAACCAGGTCGTGATGCTCTTCGACGCCGGCGGCGGCCAGAACCTCACCCGTGCCTTCGTCGACGAGATCATCCAGCGCCAGGTCGACGGAGTCGTCGTCGCCGTGAGCAACGTCGAGGACGAGTTGCTCGAACTGCAGCGCGCCGGCATCGCCGTGGTGGCAGTCGGGTCAGGGCTCAGCGGACTCCCCATCGACTGGGTGTCGGGCGACGACGAGCGCATCGGCTCCGACGCCACGATGCACCTCCACCTGGCAGGGCACAGCCGCATCGCCACGATCAGCGGCCCGCCTTCGGCGGAGCCCGGCACCGGCCGCCTCGCCGGCTACGTGAAAGCCATGAACGAACTCGGCCTCGGCGTCGACCCGAAGCTCTGTGCGGTGGGTGACTGGACGAAGGAGGGCGGCGCGGATGCGCTGCTGCGGCTGCTCGAACAGGCCGAGCCCCCCACCGCGGTGTTCTGCGCCAACGACCTGATGGCGATCGGCGCGCTCGGTGCCGCCCTCGAGTCGGGGCTCCGGGTGCCCGACGACCTGGCCATCATCGGCGTCGACGACATCGACGCCGCGAGCCTCGTGCGTCCCGCCCTCACCACTGTGCACGTCCCCGTTCAGGAGATCGGTCGTGCCGCAGGCGATCTGCTCCTGCACCGGATCGCCGAACCCACCGAGACCTCCCATCGCCATGTGCTCGTGCAGCACTCGCTCGTCCAGCGCCAGTCCGTCTAATCCCACCGTCGACACCGGCTTTCAGANCCAGGATCCCCATGCATGACGTCCTTGACGACCGCGATCTCGTTCCCGACGAGGCGGAGCAGCTGCTCCACAGCGGTCATCCCGCCGGCCCCTTGCTCGCCGAGGCGCGCACTGCGGCAGCCGCCGCCGACTACCCGCGCCTCGTCGCGCTCGGGGAGCTGCTCGCCGCACTGCCCGTCCAGCGCGACTGGCCGTACGACGAGGCCGATGACGACGCCACCCTGGGCGCCCTGGCCGACGCCCTGCCCGCGCTGCCGGTCGACCGCACCGGCGAGAATGGTGGTCTCGCCGATCGCATCCACGGCGCCTGGCTCGGTCGCTGCGTCGCCAACACCATGGGCAAGCCCGTGGAAGGTCTCACCCGCGACGAGGTGGGCCGCTATCTCCGTGCGGTCGGTCAGTGGCCGCAGACCGGCTATCTCCCGCTGCTCGCCGACCTGCCGGAGGGGGTGAGCCACCTGCACGAGTCGGCGCCGTTCGCCTCGGCCGGCACCTTCGCCGACGTGCCGCGCGACGACGACCTCGACTGGACCATCCTCGGCCTGTGGATGCTCGAGGAATACGGCGCCGCGCTGACGACCGCCGACGTCGCGCGCAGCTGGCTCGATCGCCTGCCGTTCACGCAGACCTTCACCGCCGAACGCGCCGCCTACCGCAACATCGTGCGCGGCGTGCCGGTCGACCAGGCGGCGATCGTGCGCAACCCGTACCGCGAGTGGATCGGTGCGCTCATCCGTGCGGACATCTTCGGGTACGTGCACCCCGGGAGGCCGGGCGAGGCGGCGCGCGCCGCCGTCGTCGACGCGCGGCTCAGTCACGTCGCCAACGGGGTGCTCGGCGAGGTCTGGGCGGCGGCTCTGGTCGCTGCTGCGCTCGCGAGCGACACCGCGAGGGCGGCTCTCGACGTGGCCGCCCGCGCCGTGCCCGCACGGTCCCGGCTGGGCGAAGCGCTCACGGCCGTGCTCGCCCTGCACGCCGACGGCGGCACGGCCGACCAGGCGCTGGCCTGGGTCGACGAACGGCTGGGCCACTACAACTGGGTGCACACCGTCAACAACGCAGCCCTCATCTCGATCGGCCTCCTCTGGGGTGAGGACTTCACGACCTCGGTGGCCCTCACCATCTCCGGCGGTCGTGACACCGACTCCTCGGCCGCCACCGTCGGGAGTGTCTACGGGGCTCTGCACGGCGTCAGGTCGATACCCGCCGATCTCGTCGGCGCCACCCATGTGCGGGTGCGCAGTGCGGTGCGCGACTTCGACCGGGTGGAGATCGCGGAGCTGGCCCGGCGCACCCTGGCGGTCGAGGAGGCACTGCGATGAGCGCCGGCGACGTCGTCGAGGCCACCGATCTGCCTTCCGGCACCGCCGCCCGGCCGCTGCCGGTGGTCATCGACACCGATCCTGGGCTCGGCGAGCCCGGCAGCGACATCGACGACGGTCTGGCCATCGCTCTGGCCCTCCGCTCGCCCGAACTGGATGTGCTGGGGCTCACCATCGTCAACGGCAACGTCGACGCTCTCACCGGCACGCACGTCGCCCGCACACTGGTCGAGCGGCTGGGTGCGCCGGAGCTGCCTGTGCTGCTCGGCGCAACCGAGCCGCTGGTGCGCGACATGGCGCCGGTGCGAGCGCTCTTCGACGCCGTCTTCGAGGGGGACCAGCCGGCGACCGCACCCGTGGCGGCTCTTCGGGGCCCGACCCGGACCGAGCACGCCGCCGACTACCTCGTGCGCCTCGCCGCCGAGCGCCCTGGCGAACTCGTGGTGATCGCGATCGGCCCCATGACGAACCTCGCCCTCGCCGTGCAGCGCGACCCCGCCTTCGCCGCGAACGTGCGCGAACTCGTGCTGATGGCGGGCAGCGCCACCGGCTACGCCCAGAACATCACCGTCGTCGGCGACTTCAACGCCTACGTCGACCCCGAAGCCCTCGACGTCGTCCTGCGGAGCGGGGCCCGCATCCGGATGGTCGGCCTCGACCAGACCTCGAAGGTCATGCTGACCCGGGACGACGCCGCCGCGCTGCGTCGCACCGACGACGCCTTCAGCCGCTGGGCCGCCGACTGCACCGACGCCTGGATCGACTTCCTCGGCCGCGCGTTCCCCAACCGCGTCGAGCACCGCACCGCGTGCTTCCTCCACGACCCGCTCGTGGTGGCCGCGGTGACGCATCCGCAGCTCCTGCACTGGCAGACCGCCGCCGTGCAGGCCGAGACCGAGAGCGAGCTCGCCCGCGGGCTCGTTGTCGCCAACCGCGGGCTCGCCCTCGAGCCCGCTGGTCCGCCGAACGCGACAGTCGCCGTCGAAACCGGTGTCGACGACTTCCGTCGCCTCTTCCTCGAGCGCATCAGCGCCGGCGGTGCGGCCGAACCCGACCGCGAATCCGACCCACACAGCACCTCACCGAAGGAGTAGACCATGGCCGTTCACAACGGAGTGACTCGCTGGCTCACCGCCGGGGCGATCATCGGGGCGGCGACGCTCGCCCTGACCGCCTGCAGCGGCGGCAGCGGATCGAGCGGCGGTATCGACGGTGTCGCGCCCGCGACGCTCACCGAGCCCACCGACCCGATCACCATCACCTACGCCGGCGCCGCTTACGACGCCGACCAGATCAAGCCCGTCATCGACGCCTTCGAGAAGGCGCACCCCACCATCACCGTCAACTACGAAGCGGTGCCGTTCGACGACTTCAACAGCGTGCTCGCCGCGCGGCTCACGAACTCGAGCGACGCCATCGACGTGTTCGACGTCGACATGCCACGCACCGACGCCTATGTGGCGCGCGGCTGGCTGGCCGATCTCACGAAGACCTTCCCCGATCTGGCCGATGCCG
>BADC01000792.1 GCA_000333435.1 Corynebacterium-like bacterium B27
GCCCCAGCCGAGGAACTGGTCCTCGGGCATCAACGCGAACAGGGCGAGCACGACGCCGNCGAGGAGCGACCCGGTCGGGTGGCCCGCGGTGGCGAAGACCGCCGCGAGCCCGCGCCGCCGGGGGTTGGCGTGCTCGAAGGCCATGAGGGCGGCCCCGCCCCATTCGCCGCCGACCGACAGTCCCTGCACGATGCGGAGCACGATCAGGAGGATCGGTGCGAGCACCCCCGCCTGGTCGCGGGTGGGCAGCACGGCCATCAGCGCGGTGGCGATGCCCATCATGCTCATGGTCAGCACCAGAACCGACTTGCGGCCGACCCGGTCGCCGAAGTACCCGAAGATGATCGCTCCGAGCGGGCGCACCACGAAGCCCACCGCCAGCGTGGCGAACGCGGCGATCGTGGCGATGGCGGGCGGCAGGTCGTTGAAGAACAGCCGGTTGAAGATGAGCCCGGATGCGGCGGCGTAGAGCACGAAGTCGTAGTACTCGATCATGCTGCCGACGTAGCTCGAGGCGAGCACGCGCCGAAGCTCGCGGCCGTCCTCGCCGATGTACATCGGAACCTTGGCTTTCGTCGTGCTCATTGTGATGTCTCCTTTGATCTCCATGAGCGGATGGTGCAGGGGCTGACGGTCACGCCGCGCCGACCTCGCTGGGCTCGCGCGCCTCGGTGCGTCCCGACCCGAGGAGTTGGGCGAACACCGCCTCCAGATCGTCGGGACGCTCGCCGCTGTAGGCGATGTACAGGTCGGGACGCACGAGGACGGCCGGCGCGTCGATCACGCCCTGCGCCTCCTCGGCGTCGAGGGCGAGCACGGTCAGCGTGACGCCGGCGCGTTCGGCGGCGGCGAGGTACGTTGCAGAATCGGTGTCGCCAACGGTGATCAGCGTCCAGTCGCGGCCGAGCGCATCGAACAGCGACGAGCCATCCGTTCGCCAGAGGTGCGGCAACCGCGAGCCGGCGCGCACCGACGGCGTGTAGCTGTCGATGGCGGCGATCGCTGTGCCGTCGACGGACTCGGGCGGCACGATCCCGGCGGAGTGCTCGTACCGCGAGCCGAACTGCACCCCCTGGCTGTGCCACTGCTGGCGATCGATCAGCTGGATGAGCCGGCCGGCCTCGGCGCGCAGTGCTTCCCCGCGCTCGGTGGCGGCGTGCAGCTCGGGATCGCGGCCGATCGCCGACATGTCGCGGTCGATCTTCAGAGCCGCCCGCGAGGTCGCCTCGCCGACCGACTGCCGCTCGGCCTCGTAGTCATCGAGCAGGGCGTCGGTGCCCGCTCCCGAGAGGAGCGCGGCCAGACGCCAGCCGAGGCCGACCGCATCCGCGATGCCGGTGTTCATGCCGAAGCCGCCGAGGGGAAGCCACAGGTGCGCCGCGTCTCCGGCGAGCGCGATGCGGCCCTGCCGGAAGGAGTCCGCAACCAGGCGGCGCGGTGTCCACCGGATGACCTGGAGCTTCTCGTGGGCGATCGGGCGGCCGATCGCCGCCTCGAGCACCCGATCGGGGTCGAGGTCGTCGGGTTCCATCCCCTCCGGCACCCGGGCGTGGCAGAGGAACAGGGATTCACCGTCGAGCTGCAGGAACGAGCCGCGGAGTTCGGGGCCGTACCACCAGTACATCCAACCCGGATCTTTCAGCAGCGGCACCAGCTCCTCGGAGCGGAAGTAGATCGACAGGCGACGCTCGGCCGCCTCGGAGTCGCCCTGAAGGCGAGCACCGATGGCGCGGCGCAGCACGCTCGTGCCGCCGTCGCAGCCGGCCGCATAGCGGCCGCGCACCGTGCGCGTGCCCCCGGTGGCGGTCTCGGTGAGCACGATCGACACTCCCTCGCCGTCCTGTTCGGCGCCGGCCGCCTCCCAGCCGCGCAGCACGGTGACGCTCGGAAGCTCGGCGAGGCGCTCGGCGAGCAGCGGCTCGAGGAAGATCTGCGAGATGCGGTGCTGCGGTTCTGGGGTCGGCCACTCGGCGAACTCGACGGCCGTTCCGTCGAGCACCGCCTGACTCGACGAGAACTGGAACCGGGTCAGTTCGTACGAGTCGAGCGTCGTGACGTACACGACGTCGGTGGCGTGTTCGAGCGGCAGTCCGGCGCGACGGATGCGGTCGGCGCTGCCCTGCCGACGGAAGTACTCCATCGAGCGGGCGTTCGTCGTATTGCACCGGGGATTGGTGGTGGTCTCGGTGGCCTTCTCGACGACGAGCGTCTTCACTCCGCGGAGGCCGAGTTCGGTGGCGAGGGTCATTCCGACCGGTCCGGCTCCGACGACGACGACGTCCCAGACCGCTGCGGCGGACTCGGCACCGAGTGCGCTGGTGGATGAGGTGGGGTTCTGGCTTGTCAACACCGCATCACGGTAAGACGCGGTCGGCCGATAGCACTATGACGTAATCGCGCCACCATCGATAGGCGAATGGATAGGGGTCGCATCCCCGAGCCGGTCCTCGATCACGGAGCGCAACTCGTCCAGGAGGCGTTGCTGCAGGGGCGTGAGCCGGTTGCCGGTGCGTCGCACGATGAACAGCTTGTCCCGGATCGGCCGCCCGGTGACGTGCACTTCGCGCACCGCGCCGGCCTCGATGTCGGCCTGCACCGACGCGCGCCAGAGCATCGCCACCCCGATGTCGGCGGCCACCGCCTGCTTGATCGACTCCGCGCTGCCGAGCTCGATCTCCACCCGGCGGTCGGTGACGCCGATCGAGGCGAGCGCGTTGTCCTGACTACGCCGGATGGCCATCCCGCCCGGCGGGCAGACGAAGGGCAGCCTCGCCAATTGTTTCGGCGAGACGGTGTCGGGAATGGTGGTGTTCGTCGCGGCCGCGATGACGGCCCACGGCGGTTCGGCGACGAGCTCGGAGTCGAATGCCCGCGAGTCGAGCACGGCGCCGGTGGCGACGATCGCGAAGTCGTGGCGGCCGAGCCGGGCCTGCTCCAGCGCGGTCTCGACGGCGGAGATTTCGAGCCGCACCGAGACACTGGGGTTGGCGATCTTGAAGTCGATGACCGCCGGGGTGAGGATGCTGTTGCCGACGGTGATGCTCGCCCCCACCGAGACGAACCCGGAGAGCCCGTCGGAGAGATCGGCCAGATCCTTCTCCAACTCGACCCGGCCGCGCAGCACCTCGTTGGCCCAGAGCAGGGTGCGCTCGCCGGCCTCCGTCAACGCGATGCCCCGGCCCTCGGGGTGGAACAGCTTGGCGCCGACCCGCTGCTGCAGCGAGCGCAGGTGCGCGCTCACGACAGGCTGGGAGATGTAGAGCTCCTCGGCCGCCCGCCGCACGCCGCCGAGTTCGGCGACCTTGCTGAAAACTTCCAGTTTCTGGAGTGAGATGCGGTTGTCGGGTGACATGGGGCCTCCTCGCCCTTGGCTGGCATCAATAGTCGATCGACTATACGACGTCGCAGATCTACGTCATAGATCAATCAGTGCTTCGACCGTAGCGTGGACGGAGCCGCAACCGGAACACCGCGGCGCCGAGAGGAGTCCAGCGTGGTGCACATCGAAGAGGCGGCCGCGCGCTTGCGCACTGCCGCCGGCACCGGCCGGCCCTGCTCGCCGATCCGCGCACTCGACGCCTTCTCCATCCCCGACGCCTACGCCATCCAAGAACTCGCGCTCGCGCCGAGGATCACTCCGGCGAACCCGCGCATCGGCCGCAAGGTCGGGCTCACCTCCCCGGCCGTGCAGCAGCAGCTCGGCGTCGACCAGCCCGACTTCGGCGTGCTCCTCGCCGACATGGCGATCGCCGATGGCGGCGAGCTCCCGTCATCCGCGCTCCTCCAGCCGCGCATCGAGGCCGAGATCGCGTTCGTGCTGGGCGCGGACGTGCCGGATGCGCATCCCGCGTCGATCAGGCGGGCGGTCGCCTACGCGGTGGCCGCCCTCGAGATCGTGGACAGCCGCGTGGCCGGCTGGGACATCACGATCGTCGACACGATCGCCGACAACGCCTCGAGCGGCTTATTCGTGCTCGGCGCCGAGCGTCTCGGGCTCGACGAGTTCGAACCGGCAACGGTCTCCATGACACTCCGCCGCAACGGCGACGTCGTCTCGTCGGGCACCGGCGCCGACTGCCTCGGCGATCCGCTGAACGCACTCGCCTGGGTGGCGGAGACGGCCATCCGGCTCGGCCGCCCGCTGCGGGCGGGCGAGGTCGTGCTCTCGGGTGCGCTCGGGCCCATGGTGCCGGTGCAGCCGGGCGACCTCTTCGAGGCGCAAATCAGCACCCTCGGCTCCGTCTCGGTTCGAGCGGCCTCCCACGTCTCCGGGGCATCCACCGGTGCCTCCTCCTCCAGAAAGGACTCCTGATGGCCAAAGCGGCGATCATCGGGTCGGGCAACATCGGCACCGACCTCATGTTCAAGATCATGCGACTGAGCGAAACCCTCGACATGGGCGTGCTGGTCGGCATCGATCCGGCCTCCGACGGGCTCGCGCGGGCCGGGCGGCTCGGCATCCCCACCACGGCCGACGGAGTCGAGGGGCTCATCGCCCACCCCGAGTTCGATCAGATCGAGGTGGTCTTCGACGCCACGAGCGCGGGCGCCCACCGCCACAACGCCGAACGGCTGCTGCCTCTCGGCAAGCGCCTGGTCGACCTCACGCCGGCCGCCATCGGACCCTATGTCGTGCCGTGCGTGAACCTCGACGCCCACCTCGACGCTCCCGACATCAACATGGTCACGTGCGGCGGACAGGCCACGATCCCGGTCGTCGCCGCCGTGAGCGCCGTGGTGCCGGTGCACTACGCCGAGATCGTGGCCTCCATCTCGTCGCGGTCGGCGGGGCCGGGCACCCGCGCGAACATCGACGAGTTCACCGAGACCACGGCGCGCGCCATCGAGGAAGTGGGGGGTGCCGCACGGGGCAAGGCGATCATCGTGCTCAACCCGGCTGAGCCGCCGATGATCATGCGCGACACCGTGCAGGTGGTCGTCGATCGCCTCGACGAGACCGCGAAGCAGGGCATCCTCGACTCGATCGAATCGACGATCACCGCGGTGGCCGACTACGTGCCGGGATATCGGCTCAAGCAGCGGGTGCAGTTCAGCGACGAGGGTGCCGAACTCGACGGCCTGTTGCCGAACCCGGCAGGCGGGTCGTACACCCGGGTGACCGTCTTCCTCGAAGTCGAGGGGGCGGCGCACTACTTGCCCGCCTACGCCGGCAACCTCGACATCATGACCTCGGCGGCGCTGCGCGTGGCCGAGCGGATGGTCGCCGCACGTCTCGAGGTGAGCGCATGAGCACCCCGATCTACCTCCAGGACGTCACGCTCCGTGACGGCATGCACGCCCTGCGGCACCGGATCACCCCCACGACGATCGCCGAGATCGCCGCCGGACTCGACCGGGCCGGCGTGGCGGCCATCGAAGTGTCGCACGGCGACGGCCTCGGCGGCAGCAGCCTCACCTACGGCCCCGGCAGCAACACCGACTGGGAGTGGATCGAGGCGGCCGCCGGCGCCGTGCAGAACGCCGTGCTCACGACGCTCATCCTTCCCGGCATCGGCACGCTGCACGACCTCGCCCGCGCCCGCGACCTCGGCGTGCGCTCGGTGCGGGTGGCCACCCACTGCACCGAGGCGGATGTCGCCGCCCAGCACATCGCCGCCGCCCGGGAGTGGGGCATGGACGTCTCGGGGTTCCTCATGATGTCGCACCTGAACGACCCGGCCTCGCTCGCCCAGCAGGCGAAGCTGATGGAGTCCTACGGCGCCCACTGCGTCTACGTCACCGACTCGGGCGCCGCCTGACGATGGCCGGCCGTGCGGAACGCGTGCGCGCCTATCGCGACGTGCTCGCGGAGGGCACCCAGATCGGCATCCACGCCCACCAGAACCTCTCGCTCGCCGTGGCGAACTCCGTCGTAGCGGTCGAGGGAGGCGCCTACCGGGTGGACGCGTCGCTCGCGGGGCTCGGCGCGGGGGCCGGCAACACGCCGATCGAACCCTTCGTGGCGGTCGCCGACCTTCAGGGCTGGGAGACCGGGGCCGATCTGTTCGCCCTGCAGGATCTCGCCGACGACCTCGTGCGCCCGCTCATGGATCGTGCTGTGCAGGTCGACCGGGAGACCCTGAGCCTCGGTTACGCCGGGGTGTACTCGAGCTTCCTCCGGCATGCCGAGCGGGCTGCGCAGACGTACGACCTCGATGCCCGCGACGTGCTCGTCGAGGTGGGCGCACGACGCCTGATCGGTGGCCAGGAGGACATGATCGTCGACGTCGCGCTCGATCTCGTCGCCGCCCGCGACGCCCGCGACGCACAGGAAGCAGGAACGCGATGACCGAACGCCCGTACACCAGCGTCTGGAGCGACCTCAACCAGGTCGAGTTCAGCCAGGGCTTCATCGACGCGGGCGGCTATCGCACGCGTTACCTGCACGCGGGTGACTCCTCGAAGCCGCCACTGGTGCTGCTGCACGGCATCACCGGTCACGCCGAGGCCTACGTGCGCAACCTGCAGTCCCACGCCGAGCATTTCGACGTCTGGGCGATCGACTTCATCGGCCACGGCTACAGCGCGAAGCCCGAGCATCCGCTCGAGATCCCGCACTACATCAGCCAGGTCACCGGCTTCCTCGACGCCATCGGCGCTGAGAAGGCCTCGTTCTCGGGCGAGTCGCTCGGGGGCTGGGTGACCGCCCGGCTTGCCCAGCTGCATCCGGAGCGGGTGGACCGCATCGTGCTCAACACGATGGGCGGCACGATGGCGAACCCTAAGGTCATGGAGCGGTTGTACACGCTGTCGATGGATGCGGCGCGCGACCCGAGCTGGGAACGCGTACGCACCCGGCTGGAGTGGCTGATGGCCGACCCGTCCATGGTGACCGACGACCTCATCCGCACCCGCCAGATGATCTTCGAACAGCCGGACTGGCTGATGGCGTGCGAGATGAACATGGCGCTGCAAGACCCTGAGACGCGCGCTCGCAACATGATCTCCGACGACGATCTCCGTGCCATCCAGGCACCCGCGATGGTGCTCTGGACGACGAAGGACCCTTCGGGGCCGGTCGATGAGGGACGACGGATCGCATCACTCATCCCGAACGGCCGGCTCGCCGTGATGGACAACTGCGGGCACTGGCCGCAGTACGAGGACACCGAGACCTTCAACCGCCTCCACCTCGACTTCCTGCTCGAGAACATCGAACCGAAGAACTAGACGTAAGGAATCACCATGCCGGTCGCAGTCGCGGCGATGTCGCACAGTCCCCTGCTCGAACTCGTCGATCCGGGTCAGGAGACTACCGAAGCCGTCGAGGGCGCCTTCGCCGCCGCACGCGCCTTCGTGAACGATTTCGACCCCGAGCTCATCGTGAGCTTCGGGCCCGACCACTACAACGGCTTCTTCTACGAACTGATGCCGCCGTTCTGCCTCGGCTACGAAGCGGTGAGCATCGGCGACTACGGCAGCCAGGCCGGCGAGCTCGACGTGCCGACCGCCATCGCCCGGGAGCTCGCCGAGGCCGTGCTCGACCGGGGAGTCGATCTCGCAGTGTCGCTCCGCATGGAGGTCGACCACGGTGCCGTGCAGCCGCTCGAGATCCTCTACGGCTCCATCACCGCGAAACCGGTCATTCCCGTCTTCATCAACTCGGTGGCTCCCCCGTTCACCCCACTGTCACGGGTGCGAGCGCTCGGAACGGCCATCGGCGAGTACTTCGCGGGCACCGACAAGCGGGTGCTGTTCCTCGCCTCCGGCGGCCTCTCGCACGACCCGCCCGTGCCGCGCATCGCCACGGCCACGCGCGAGCAACGCGAGTTCCTGCTGGGCGGGGGGCGACACCTCACCCCCGAGGCGCGCAACGAGCGGCAGCAGCGTGTCATCTCCGCGGCGCACGCCTTCGCGGCGGGCGAGGCCGACATCATGGACCTCGCGCCGGAGTGGGACGAGGCGTTCCTCGACATCGTCGAGCGCGGAGACCTCCCGGCGCTCGACGCCTGGACCCCGAACTGGATGACCGAAACGGCCGGCAACTCCTCGCACGAGGTGCGCACCTGGATCGCGGCGTACTCGGCGCTCGCCGCCAGCGGCGCGTACCGCCTCGACACCCGCTTCTACCGGCCCATCAAGGAGTTCATCGCCGGGTTCTCCGTCACGACCGCGGTGCTCGTCTAGCCCGTAGCGCTCCACTACTCTGGGGCGCACCGAATCCGAAGAAGGAGTCCGGATGGCGTTCATCCAGTACATCGGCCGCATCCAGTTCGATGACGGCGCACGGCGCACGCTGCCCGATGAGCTCGCTCGGCTGGGTCTGCAGCGGCCCCTGATCGTCTCCGACCGGGGACTCGAAGCCACTGGCGTGCTGGCCCAAGCGCTGGCGTTCCTCGAGGGGTGGGAAGCTCTGCCGGCCTTTCTCGACGTGCCGAGCAACCCCACGGAGGCGGCCGCCCGCGCGGCTCTCGAGTTCTACCGGTCGAGCGGATGCGACGGCGTCATCGCCATCGGCGGCGGCTCGCCCATGGACTGCGGCAAGGCGGTGGCCCTGCTCGCCACCCACGATCAGCCGCTCGAGGTCTACCTCGCGAAGTCGGGCGGGGAGGCGCGCATCACGCGAGCCGTGGCGCCCGTCATCGCCATCCCGACCACCGCCGGTACCGGCAGCGAGATCGGGCGCGGCGCCGGCCTCACCCTCGCGAACGGCGAGAAGGAGGTGTTCCTCAGCCCGAACCTCGTGCCGCGCGTGGCGATCTGCGATCCGGAACTCACGCACGGACTGCCGCCTCATCTCACGGCCGCGACGGGCATCGACGCCTTCACCCACGCCTTCGAGGCCTACCTCTCCCCCGCCGTCAACCCGCCGGCGGACGCCATCGCGATCGAGGCGCTGCGACGGATGCGCCAGTGGCTCCCGCGTGCGGTGGCCGATGGCCGCGACCGGGAGGCGCGCTGGCACGTCATGATGGCCGCGCTCGAGGCGGCGATGACGACGTGGAAGGGCCTCGGCCTCACCCACGCGCTCTCGATGCCCTTCGACGACCTGGGTCTCCACCACGGCACGGTGGTGGGGGTGCTGCTCCCGCACACCGTCGGTTTCCTCACCGAGGTCGTGCCGAGCGATCGGATCGGCGCCGTCGCCGAGGCGGTCGGATCCACTCCGGCGACCCTGGCCGACGATCTCGCCGCGTTCACCGAGGAGCTCGGCCTGCCCTCCGGGCTCGGCGCGCTCGGGGTCGACCCGCAGCGCCTGCCCGAGTTCAGCGTTCTGGCCGCCGGGAGCGCGTTCAACCAGACGGCTCCCGGTCAGGCGACGGCCGGTGACTACGAGCGCATGGCGCTGTCGGCGATGGCACCCCTCGAGCGGCAGCTCGCCCCGCACTGAGCTCCGGGCCCCCGGCGATCGATAGCTCTTGGGCTATCGATCCACACCGATCTTCCTGCTGGTCCTTCCCCACCCCCGTTCTTAGGCTGAAAATCATGACGAACTCCGCAACGACGCATCCGTCGCCCCTCGACGACACCGACCAGGCCCGCGGACTCTGGGCCCGCAACCCCCGCACCGGCGAGGTCGACTACGTCGTCGTTCCGCCGACGCCCGCGGAGGTCGGCGAGCTGGCGGCGTCGCTGCGTGCCGGTCAGCGTGCCTGGCGCGATCTCGGGCTCTCCGGCCGAGTCGCCGCGATGCTGCGCTGGGCCGATGCGATCGAGCGCGACGCCTCCCTCATCGCAGAGGCCGAGGGAATCGACACGGCCCGTGTGCGGGTCTCGTCCGAGGTCCCGTTCATGGTGGCGGCCGCGGTGCGGGACTGGTGTGCGAAGGCACCCGCGATCATCGAGGCGGCGACGCTGGAGGGCCGCTCCAGTGTGATGAGCGACGTCACGTACACCACGCAGCTCGAGCCCTACGCGTTGCTCGGAATCATCAGCCCCTGGAACCACCCGCTCCTGCTCTCCTCCACCGACGCCATCCCCGCGCTCCTGGCCGGCTGCGCCGTGCTGGTGAAGCCCAGCGAGATCACCCCGCGGTTCATCGAACCCGTGAAGGGGACCATCCAGAGCGG
>BADC01000791.1 GCA_000333435.1 Corynebacterium-like bacterium B27
TCTGCAGCCGAAGCGCAGCTGCAGCCCGATGTAGGCGAACACGAACGCCTCGAGCAGCACGTCGAGCGAACTCCACACCTGACGCTCCTGCAGCCGGGTCTCGTACCCGGCCCGCGGGGCGTTGGTGCCGATGACGAACCCGGCCGCCACCACGGCGAGCACACCGGAGGCCTCGAACTGCTCGGCCAGCAGGTAGGCGGCGAACGGCACCACGAGCCCCAGCACGGTCTCGAGCGCGGCGTCTTTCAGCAGACGACGGATGAGCAGGGAGACACCGGCGAGCGCGATACCCACCACCACCCCCACGGCCGCACTGTAGAGGAAGAGCAGCGCCGGGCTCTCGAACAGCGTGTGCGTGCCGGCCACCGCGGCGACGCCGACCGAGAACAGCGTGAGCGCGGCGGCGTCGTTCACCAGACTCTCGCCGGTGAGGATCGTCATCACGCGCTTCGGCAGCCCGAGCTTGCGGCCGATCGCCACCGCGGCCACCGCATCCGGCGGCGACACGATGGCGCCGAGGATGACGGCGGTGCCGAAGGTGAGGGCCGGCACCACCCAGGAGGCGACCACCCCCACCGCGAGCGCCGTGACCACGACGAGCACCACACCGAGCCCGATGATCGGGCGGAGATTGCGCACGAAGGAGAAGAACGAGAAGTTGAGCGCCGCGGAGTACAGCAGCGGCGGCAGCACCACGCCGAGGATGATGTCGGAGTCGAGTTCGATGCCGGTGAACCCGGGGATGAAGGATGCCGCGAAGCCCACCAGCGTGATCACGAGCGCCGGTTGGAGGCCGCGCCGCTGCGCCAGCCCGGTGAGGGCGATGGCGCCCACCACCACGAGCAGGAGCTGGACACCGTTCACGCTGCCACTCTAGGGGGTGACTCCGACACCGCGACCGCGTCACCGGAGCGGCGTGCCCGGCCAATAAGGTGTTGAGCATGGAGGATGCGATCGACGCGGTGTCGTTGATCACCGAGCTGTTCGGCTGGATCGGCATCGGCGCCGGGTTCGTGCTGCTCGCCATCGGCTTTCTGCGCGGCGCCTTCTACCGGGGCTGGCGCGAGACGCTCGGTGTGGTGGTGCTCGATCCGCAGGGCGACCTCGTGTACCGCTGGCTCGGCGAGGACGGTCTGCTCTACGAGGCCCCGGCCGCCGACGACGAAACGCAGTCGCTCGAGCCCGGCGACGAAGTGACGGTGCAAGTCAGCCCCCGCGACCGTCCGGCGGTCGTGTCGACGACCCACGGGACGAGGGGCGGGCGTTGCGCACCACGGGCTGGATCCTGCTTGGGATCGGGGCGCTCGCGATCATCCTGCAGTTCGTGCTGCTGTTCGTGTGAGCTCTTGACGTCTCACTTGTTTTTTGCAAGTGTGGTCGTCGTCAGCACGTGAATCCTCGAAGGAGACCTCGATGTCCCAGATGTTCGTCAACCTGCCCGTCACCGACCTCGACCGCGCGAAGGCGTTCTACGAGGCGCTCGGCTTCACCATCAACCCCAAGTTCACCGACCACAACGCCGCCTGCGTCGTGGTCGAAGAAGACCACAACTACTTCATGATCCTGGTGCGGGACTTCTTCCAGACCTTCACCTCCCTGCCCATCGGCGACCCGGCCACCGCCGTCTCGGTCTCCACCGCGATCTTCGTCGACAGCCGCGAGGAGGTCGACAGCCGCGTCGCCGCGGGCCTCGCCGCCGGCGGCTCGGAAGCGCAGGAGCCCTCCGACTACGGCTTCATGTACCAGCGCCAGCTCACCGACCCCGACGGCAACGTGCTCGAGTTCGGCTGGATGGACCCGGTCGCCGCGGCCCAGGGCCCCGAGGCGTTCGCGGATCAGCAGCAGGGCTGAACCGCGTGGCCGCCCGCGATTACGGGGAGTACTCGAGCCTCACCCGCGCGGTCGAGCTGATCGGCGAACGCTGGGCGCTGCTCATCGTGCGCGACCTGCTGGTGGGTCCGCGTCGCTACGGTGAGCTCGCCGCCGGGCTGCCGCGCATCCCGAGCAACATCCTGGCGACCCGGCTCAAGGAGTTGCAGGCGGCCGGCGTCATCCGGCGGATGCCCCGCTCCCGCGTGATCGTCTACGAACTCACCCCGTACGGCCGCGAACTCGAACCCGTCGTGCTCGCGCTCGGTGCGTGGGGGTTCAAGGCGATGGGCGACCCGCGCGCCGAGCAGGTCATCACGCCCGACGCGATGGCCATCGACCTGCGCACGGCGTTCCGGCCGCAGGTCGCGACCACCCTGCCGCCCACCGCCTACGCCGCGCGGCTCGACGCCGGCGGGCTGCTCATCCGCGTCGACGGCAGCCGGCTCGACGTGTCGCGCGCCCCGGCCTCGGGAGCGGATGCGGGCGAAGCCGGCCCGCCGGTCGACCTCGCCTTCACGGCGGGGCCGGGCATCCATCGGCTCCTCGCGGGCGAGCTCGAACCCGAGCAGGCCATCGCGACCGGTGTGGTGTCGGTGCAGCACGGCCAAGGCGTCCTGCTCGACCGCTTCGCCAGCACCTTCCGGCTCGCCGCCTGAGCGGTCACCGCCCCTAAGCTGGTGCGCATGTCGAAAGACGTGCGCGCGCTGAGCGGCTTGATCCCGGTGGTGCGGATGCGCTCGCGCCGCATCGACGAGCCGAACCGGGTCTCGAGCCCGCTCGAACTCCTCTTCGATCTCACCTTCGTAGTGGCGATCGCCTCCATCGTCACCCAGCTCGGCCACGCGATCGCCGAGAACCACTTCGCCACCGCGCTGCCGAACTACCTGATGGTGTTCTTCGCCATCTGGTGGGCGTGGCTCAACTTCACCTGGTTCGCCTCGGCGTACGACACCGACGACGTGCCCTACCGCCTGCTCACCATGCTGCAGATGGGCGGTGTGCTGGTGCTGGCGGCCGGCGTGCCGAGCGCCTTCGACTCCGGGGAGTACGCCCTCATCACCTCGGGCTACTTCATCATGCGCATCGCGCTCGTGGTGCAGTGGCTGCGGGCGGCGGCGCAAGACCCGGAGGGCCGGCCGACGGCGCTCCGCTACGCCCTCGGCATCACCGTGGTGCAGGCGCTGTGGATCGCTCGGCTGTTCCTTGCACAGCCCTGGCCGTTCGGCGCGCAGGTGGGCGTGTTCGTGCTGCTCGCAGCAGCCGAGATGGCGGTACCGATCTGGGCCGAGCGGCCGCGGATGACCACCTGGCACCCCCATCACGTGGCCGAACGCTACAGCCTGTTCACGATCATCCTGCTCGGCGAATCGGTGCTCGCGTCGAGCGTGAGCGTGCAGGGGATCGTGAGCGCCGGGGCGTCGTCGGGCGAATTCGTGCTGCTCGCGGCATCCGGCCTCGCGCTGCTGTTCGGGTTGTGGTGGGTGTACTTTCTCGAGCCCGCGCACGAGGGGCTCGAGCACAATCGCGCCCGATCGTACTACTGGGGGTACGGGCACTACGTCATCTTCGCGGCGCTGGCCGCGCTCGGCGCGGGGCTCGAGGTGAGCGTGGAGGCGATCGGCCACGAGGTCGAGGCGCCGGCGATCGTGGTGGCCTACGCCATCGCGGTGCCGGTGGCGGTGTTCCTGGCGGCGATGTGGGCGCTCTACCGGCCGCTGACCGGGCCGACGGTCATCCCGCCGGGCCTCTCCCTCGGCGCGGCCGCGATCGTCCTGCTGCTCCCCGTCGCCACCGGAACGCTGCCGCTCGCCGCTGTCGTGCTCGCCATCACGCTCGTCGTTGCAGCGGTGATCGCGGGCACGATCCTCTACCGCAAGCCGCGGGCGGTCACTCCTCCTCCAGCAGCTCCCTGAGCTCACGGCGCAGCACCTTGCCCACGTTGGACTTCGGCAGGTCGGCTTTGAACACGATGCGCTTGGGCCGCTTGTACCCGGCCAGCTCGCTCTTGAGGTAGGTGCGCAGTTCGTCTTCGGTGAGCGAGTCGTCGGCCTTCACGGCGAAGAGCACCACGGCTTCGCCCGAGTGCTCGTCGGAGACACCGACGACGCCGGCGTCCTTGACCTTCGGATGCGCCATCGCGACCTCCTCGACCTCGCTCGGGTAGACGTTGAAGCCCGAGACGACGATGAGGTCTTTCTTGCGGTCGACGATGGTGATGTAGCCGTCCTCCGACATCGTCGCGACGTCGCCGGTGAGGAGCCAGCCGTCTTTCAGCACCTCGGCCGTGGGTTCGGGCTGGTTCCAGTACCCCTGCATCACCTGAGGGCCCCGCACGCACAGCTCGCCGGGCTCGCCGAGCGGCACCACCGCGCCGTCGTCGTCGCGCAGCTCGATGTCGGTGGAGGGCAGCGGCAACCCGATGGTGCCGACCCGCGGCGGCTTCCAAGTGGGGTTCACCGAGACCACCGGCGACGCCTCGGTGAGGCCGTAGCCCTCGAGCACGTCGTTGCCCGTCGCATCCTTCCAGGCCTTCGCCGTGGAACCGCGAAGAGCCATGCCGCCGGCGACCGTGAGCTTGACCCGCGAGAAGTCGAGGGCCTTGAAGTCGGCCCGGTCGAGGAGCGACGCAGCGAGCGTGCTCACCAGGATGAGCACGCCCGGCGTGGTCTTCGCGATGGTCTTGGTGAGACCGGCGGTGTCGCGGGGGTTCGTGATGAGCACGTTGTGGGCGCCGAAGTTGAAGAAGGCGAGGCAGTTCACGGTGAGACAGAAGATGTGGTACATCGGCAGGGCCGCGATCACGGTCTCCTTGCCCTCGTCGAGGCGCAGGCGCATGGGCGCGAGCATCTGCGCCTGGTTCGACATGAGGTTGAGGTGCGTGACCACCGCGGCTTTCGTTCCGCCTGTCGTGCCGCCGGTGTACTGCAGCAGCGCGGTGTCGTCGCGGGAGACCTCGGGCAGGGCGACCCGGTGGTGCTTGCCGCCGAGCGCCAGGGCCTCCCGGAAGCCGATGGTTCCCTTCAGCGAGTGCTTCGGCACGATGCGCTGCACGTGCTTGACCACGAAGTTCGTCACGACCCGCTTGGCCGGGGGCAGGAGGTCGCCCACGTCGGTCAGCACGACGTGCTCGATCGAGGTCTCGCCGATGATCTTCTCGAGCTTGTCGGCGAAGTTCTGCAGCACCACGATGGCGACGGCGCCCGAGTCGACGAAGACCTTCTTCATCTCGTGCGCGGTGTAGAGCGGATTCGCGTTGACCACGACGAGCCCCGCCTTGAGCGCCCCGAACACGGCGACCGGGTACTGCAGCAGGTTGGGCATCTGCAGCACGATGCGGTCGCCCTTCGTCAGTCCCAGTTCGCCGACGAGGAACGCGGCGAACCGGTCCGAGAGGGCGTTGATCTGGCGGAACGACAGCACGGTGCCGAGGTTCGAGAACGCCGGCCGGCCCGAGAACCGGCGGCAGACCTCGTCGACCAGCCGGCCGATCGACTCGTACTCCACCGGATCGATGACCGGGGAGAGCTCAGGAGAATAACTGTTCAGCCACGGGCGGCTCTCGTATGGGTTCATCGCCTTCTTCGTTGTCGACGGGCTGGGCTGGGACTTACGGTACCCGCTATGGTCGTGGCATGAGCAACGATGACGACGAGTACGACAACCGCCCGTCGGGCTTCATCGGCCGCCTCGGTCGCGCGCGCATGCTCGCCTGGATCGTGATCATCGGGCTGGTGGCGCTCAGCATCGGTGCGATCTCGGTGGTCGTCGTGCTGCAGAACGCCTGAGCGCGACCGCGCCTCGCTACGGTGCCGGGCTGCTCGCGCCGTCGGTCAGACCGTCGCCGCAGCCGCGTCGTCGTCGTCGGGCGTCGCGTCGTCGATGAGCTCCTGGTCCCACTCCGCCAGAGCTTGCTCGGCCTCGGCGCGGGTGTCGAACGGCCCGAGTGACGGGGCGCCCGGGAAGTCGTCCGGGTTGAGGTCGGTGGTCACGAAGTAGGTCACGATGTCGTCTTGTTCGTGCTCGACGATGCGCAGGTCGGTCATACCGCCGACTCTACCCACTCCCCATCCGGCCCGTCACCGCACGCCGCAGGCGGGTTGCGGTTCTCGGCGTCAGAAGTCGAAGCCGCCGCCGAAGTCGCCGCCGCCGAAATCGCCGCCACCGAAGTCGCCCGAGCCTCCGGTCCAGTCGCCACCGCCATCGCCCCACCCGCCGCCGTCGGCGCTCACGCCGCCGTCGGAGGCCGCGCCCGCGTCGCCGCCGGCATCCGTGCCGCCGTCGCCCGAGCCCGAATCGTTGCCGGAGCCGTCGGTGCCGGATGCGTCGGTGCCGGATGCCTCGGTGCCGGCACCGCTCCCGTCGCCCGCGGCCTGGTCGAAGCCGGGCTGCGGCAGGAACGCGCTGACCAGCGCCGAGCCGATCACGTAGCCCGCCACGGTTCCGAGCAGCGAACTCGCGACCATGCTGCCGAAGCCCATGCCGCCGCCCTGCGGGCCACCGTTGAAGGAGCGCTCGAGCGTGCCCGGCTGCCGGATCTCGGAGCGCGTGGCCGCTTGCGCGAGCGACCGCGGGTCTTCCCCGCGGGGCTGCTCGCCGGCGGGCGCGTTCTCGCTGAGCTGGGTGAACAGGATGCGCCGCTGCTCCGGCGTGAGTTTCGTGAACGCCTCCTCGTGCACCTTCTCGATCGTCTCGGGCGGAGCGGTGCGCAGGAGGTAGCGGTAGCGCTCGACCGCGATCTCGTCGTCGGTGCGGGCCGGGGCGGCGCCGGGCGCGCCGGGCGCCGGGTAGCTCTGGCCGGCCGGGGCCTGCGGGTAGGGGGCGGGCTGCTGTGGTTCTTCTCGGCCAAGGAGGCGGTCGAGGAATCCCATGGTGATCGCTCCGATCTCAGGGGCGCCGGATGCGCCGTCGCTGACGTTCAGTCTCGCCCGGCCGACTGGGGAATCACTGGGATCCGACCACGACCTCGCTGATCGTCTCGGGCCGGAAACCGCGCCCGATCAGGCGCGGCGCGACGGCCTGCACGACCGGCACCAGGAGGTTGAGCGCCGCCCGCTGCGCCGAGGTGGGCGGGTTCGCCAGGAGCGGCGCCGGATGCGGGCGACCGATGACCTCGTGCAACCGCAGCTGCAGTGCCTGCATCGCGCGCACGGGAGGCAGCCGGCGGCGCTCGATCGCGGCGAGGTCGCGCTCGCTCACCCCGTCGCCGAGGAGTGGCTCGGCGAGCCGGTTCGCGGTGGCCACCGCATCCTGGATCGCGTAGTTCACCCCCACGCCGAAGGCCGGTGACATGGCGTGCGCCGCATCGCCGATGCAGAGGAGGCCGGGCCGGTGCCAGGTCTCCAGCCGGGCGATCTGCACGCTGAGGAGCTTCACCTGGTCCCAGTCGGTGAGGGTGTCGACCACGGGGCGGAGCGGCTTGGCGGTCGTGGCGAGGGATTCGCGGAAGGCGTCGAGGCCGCCCGCCTGCACCTCGGCGAAGCGCCCCTTCGGGATGACGGACCCGGCCTGGATGTGGTCGCGCCGGTCGATCGTGAGCACCAGGGCGTCGAGACCGATGTAGGCGAGGGTGGAGGGCGCGGGCACCGGCGGATTCGGCAGCTCGAACCAGAGCACATCGATGCCCACCCCGAACTCGCGCGGCTCGAGTCCGGTCGCCGCGCGCACGGTCGAGCCGCGCCCGTCGGCGGCGACGGTGAGGCGGGCGACGATCTCGAGCTCGCCCTCCGCATCCGTCGCCGTCACCCCGGTCACGGCGGCGCCGGCCCGGCGCACCCCGGTGGCGGCGGTGCTCATGAGAAGACGGAAGGAGGGGAACTCGGCCGCTTTGCCGGCGAGGAAGGTCAGGAAGTCCCACTGCGGCATGAAGGTGAGGAAGTCGTTCGGCGCCGGCAACCGCCCGAAGTCGACGGCGTGCACGCGCACCCCGTTCACCACGAAGTCGAGGGTGCCCACCTCGCTGTGCGGGAGCTCGAGGAACTCGTCGCGCAGACCGAGCTGGCCGAGGAGCGCGAGGGTCGATGGGTGGATGGTGTCGCCGCGGAAATCGCGGAAGAAGTCGGCGTGCTTCTCGAGCACCACCACGTCGACCCCCACCCGCGCCAGCAGGTATCCCAGCATGATGCCCGCGGGGCCGCCGCCCCACGATGCACACGTCCGTCTCCACCACACGCCCACCCATGCCCCCACTCTAGGAGCATCCGGCGCCCCGCAGATGCCCCCATTCCGCGACGAGCCGGGGGCGGGGTGTGACC
>BADC01000790.1 GCA_000333435.1 Corynebacterium-like bacterium B27
ATCGCGGGGAGGGCGAGGGCGGCCGCCTCCGGCTCCAGCAGCAGCCGACAGTGCATCACCTCTTCCAGCAGCTCGGGCGTCATCACCGGCACGATGATCTTGCGCTTCGATCGGATCTCCACCGCGCCCTCGGCGGCGAGGCGGGAGAG
>BADC01000789.1 GCA_000333435.1 Corynebacterium-like bacterium B27
ATCGTCGGCACGAACGGCGCCGGCAAGACGACCCTGTTGCAGGCACTGGCCGGAGTGGTCGCACCACCCCGCGGCACGGTCGAGGTGCTGGGCCTCGACGTGGCCCGCACCGATGCGCGCACCCTCGCGAGAACGGTCGGCTACGTCTTCCAGAACCCCGAGCACCAGTTCATCCGGGCTACGGTGGCCGAGGAGCTCGCGCACGGGCTCGAGCTG
>BADC01000788.1 GCA_000333435.1 Corynebacterium-like bacterium B27
CGGTGCGCCTCTCTACCGACGCGCCGGTGGGCTACATCGCGGAGGAGCGCGTGTTCCGGCTGGAGCATCCGCTGCATTTCTTCCTGGGGCCGGACGAGAGCTTCTCCTCGGCGCTGATGCCCGCCTGCCTGCGGATGCTCCACGACACTACGACCGAGTGGCAGCATTGGGTGCGCGGCCTCGCCACGCCCTATGAAT
>BADC01000787.1 GCA_000333435.1 Corynebacterium-like bacterium B27
CCAGACGAACCGCCGCCCTTGCGGCCGGTGCCGCCACCGCCCTGCTCCTGGCGGGGTGTTCCTCCTCGAGCGGCAGCGCCGCCACCACCGATTGGTCGATTCCCGACACCGATCCCACCGCCACGGTGACGGTGGTCAGCATCGCCGGCCTGGGCGACGACACCGACGGCATGCAGCACGTGGTGGACGCCTTCGAGGAAGCGCATCCCACGATCACCATCGACTGGCAGACCGTGCCGGGTGATCAGCTCAGCAGTGTTCTCGAGACCCGGCTGGGCAACAAGGAGACCTCGCTGGACCTGTACTGGGCCGACCAGCCCCGCATTCCGGCTCTCGCTTCGCGCGGTTACGCGCTCGACATCAGCAAGCAGTTCGGCGAGCTCTCGGATGCGTGGCAGCCGCCGGCGACGGAGGGCTCCTCCTTCGACGGCAAGCTCTACGGGGCACCGCTGGCGACCAGCACCCAGCTGCTCTACTACAACAAGGCCCTGCTCGACCAGGCAGGTCTGCCGGCCCCTTCGGCCGACCCGGAGACCCGCATCACCTGGGAGGAGCTCACCGCCGACGCCAAGAAGGCTCAGGCCGCCGGCGCCACCTACGGTCTCACCTTCGGTCAGGTGAACACGTACTACCAGCTCGAGCCGCTGCCGGTGTCGCTCGGTGGCGGACCCGGTGCCGACGGCGACGGCAACCTCACTCCGCAGCTCACCAACGACGGTTGGGAGAAGGCCATGACGTGGTACGGCTCCCTGTTCGCCGACGGCGTCGCGCCGCGAGGTGTCACCGACAACGCATCCGACTTCCTCGCCGGAAAGACGGCGTACTTCGTGGAGGGCAACTGGATGCTCGACCGCCTCGCCGCACAGGACTCCGTCGATTGGGGCGTCGCCGCGCATCCGATGTTCGAAGGCGGGGAAGCGGCCACCCCGACCGGCTCGTGGTCGATGGCCATGAACCCGTTCTCAGCCAACAAGGAGGCCGCCTCGATCTTCATGAAGTGGATGACCATCGATGACGGCGGCAACTACAGCCGTTACCGGCCGGCACCCGAACTCCCGGCGAACCCCGACGGTCTCACCACGTACCTGGAGAAGGACATCTTCCAGACCGACGAGGGCAAGAAGGCTGCGGCGCTCATCGACTACGAAACCACGAACACCGGCGTCCCTCGCCTCCAGACCGTCGGCTACCTCGAGTTCGAGAGCATCATCGGCTCGGCGTTCTCCGACATCAGCAACGGCAGCGATCCGGCCGGCACACTCGAGAACGCCTCGGCCGAACTCGACAAAGCCTGGGCGAAATACCAGAAATAGGAACTGAATCCGTGCCAATCACGAGGCGCACATCGATGCGTCGGCGCGAGGTCATGTGGGCGATCGCCTTCCTCGCGCCGACGCTCGTCGTCATCATCACCCTGCGGCTGTGGCCGATCATCGGCGCCACCCTCACGAGCATGCAGTTCGGTCTGCCCGGGGGCCTCGTCGCTCCCGAATGGGTGGGGCTCGACAACTACGCCGGACTGTTCAGCGACCCGGCCTTCCTCGAGACCCTCTGGCGCACCGTCGTCTTCAACCTGATCATCAATCCGCTGCAGGTCATCCTGGCCCTCTTCCTCGCCGTCCTCCTCGTGCAGCGGGTCGCGGGCGCACGCTACTGGCGGCTGCTGATGTTCATCCCGTGCCTCATCCCGATCGCCGGCTCGTCGGTGGCCTGGGGCATCGCACTCCGGCCGGACGGGCCGGTCAACCTCATCCTGGGCGCCATCGGCATCGGGCCGCAGCCCTTCTTCACCTCCCCGTCCCAGGCCATGGGCAGCATCATCCTCGTCGCCTCCTGGGTCGGCATCGGCTACTGGATGATCTTCCTGATCGCCGGTCTCAACGCCATCCCCACCGAGTACTACGAGGCGGCGCGGATCGATCGGGCGGGCCCCATCCGCACATTCGTGTCGGTCACGATCCCGCTGCTCCGGCGGCCGTTGCTGTTCGTCATCGTCGCCACCACGATCGCCAACTTCGTGCTCTTCGTCCCCATCCAGGCGCTCACGAACGGCGGACCGGAGAACAGCACGACCGTCCTCATGTTCGAGGCGTTCCGAACCTCCTTCACCTACGGGGACCGGTACACCGGCTCCGCTCAGGTCATGTTGCTCACCGTCGTGATGTTGATCTGTGTCGCACTCCAGTTCCGGCTTCTCCGAGAGGACGACGACAAGCGATGACGATCTTCCGATTCCCCCATCGCCCCGCGACCCTGAACGGCGGAACGCGGCGCCGGTCCCGGCGACGCGTGAACGTTCCGCTCACCATCCTCGCGGCGGCGCTCGGTCTCCTCTTCATCGTGCCGGCGGTGTGGATCCTGTCCGGTTCGGTGCGGCCGTCCACCGAGATCTTCGGCAGTCTCACCTCGCTGAACTGGGGCATTCTCGTCCCCGGCTCGGTGACGTGGGAGAACTACGCCGGAATCCTGTCGACCGGGTTCGCCCGCGCGTTGGCGAATTCGCTGATCGTCTGCCTCGGCACGGTGGCGATCGGACTGGTGATCACGGCCACGGCCTCCTACGCGCTGGCGGTGCTTCGGTTCCCCTTCCGCAACCTGGTCTTCGGCATCGTCGTCATCAGCTTCATGGTGCCGTTCGAGGCCATCGCCATTCCGCTGGCGCAGCAGTTCTCGGACTGGAACCTCACGAACACCTTCATCGGGCTCATCCTGCCGGGTATCGGCAACGGCCTGGCGGTGTTCAACCTCCGTCAGTTCTTCCTGAGCGTGCCCCCGTCGCTGCGCGAAGCAGCTCTCATCGACGGGGCGTCCGAGCCGCGGATCATGGCATCCGTCTACCTGCCCATCAGCGGGGCGGCGCTGGCGAACACGGCTCTTCTGCTCTTTCTCGGGCAGTGGGGTTCGTACCTCTGGCCGCTTCTCGTGGTCACGAACCCGGACATGCAATTGGCGCCCGTGGCGCTCACCAAGACCGTGTCCGAACACGCCACCGACTACGGGCAGAACTTCGCCGGCGTGATCCTCCTCACCATCGTCCCCGCTGTCCTCATGCTGTTCCTCCAGCGCTACTTCACCAGCACCACCCTCGCCGGCATCGAACGCTGACACCAAGGAGATCTCACTGATGCGATCCATCGTCACCGCCATCGCCGCCGTCGCCACCGTGGCGTCGGCGGTCGCCCTCACACCGGTCGCCGCCACGGCCGCCGTGAGCGGCACCGTCCAGACCGTCTTCCCGACGGCCACCGAGGTCGCCCCACGTAACCCCGACCAGGGGTGGACGCTCGTCGACTACGCCCTCCCCGCATCCGACGACGACAACCGCGTGTCGCTCGGCCCCTACTGGCAGCGCATCACCACTCACGAGCAGACGCTGCCCTCGGTTCCGAACGTCGCGATCGTCTCCACCTGGGACGAACTGGAGCCGAGCGACGGGGTCTACGACTGGGACCTCCTCGATCAGACGATGGACTACTGGTCCGAGCAGGGCAAGAAGATCCACTTCCGCATCAGCACTGAGCCGTACACCTACTCGCTCGAGCAGGGCGGAGAGCTGGTCTGGGACTACCACGGCGGGGCGCCCGACTGGCTGCGCGAGGCGAAGGATGCGAACGGCGATCCCGCGAACATCGCCTACACCGTGCGGTCGGTCGACGCCGACTACTACTACGACCTCGGCAACCCCGTCTACCAGCAGAAGTTGACGGCCTTCGTGACAGCCCTGGCCGACCGGTACAAGGACGATCCGCGGGTCGCGCTGGTGGATCTGCGCGGGTACGGCACGTGGGGGGAATGGCACTCGGGCTACGACGGCTTCGGGAGCATCGCCGCACGAGAGGATGCACTCGCATCCGTCATCGACATAATTCCGATCTCATTTCCTTTGGCTTCAGGATAGGTCGGGCAGCGTTGGGTCCTGGCCACGGGTGCGCATGATCGTGCTCCTGTCGTTGAGGACCCGGCTAGGCTGGCGGGGTTGCCTTACTGGTTAGCAGAATGAAT
>BADC01000786.1 GCA_000333435.1 Corynebacterium-like bacterium B27
GATCGAGCTGCACTCCGCGCCGCGACCGCGGCCGGCCGCCGGTGTGCGATCGAGCGCCGCCGCACTCACCGCGTCGCTCGAGGAGTTGAGCGCCGCCGCCGATGACCTCGGCCTCGGTGCCGAGCTCG
>BADC01000785.1 GCA_000333435.1 Corynebacterium-like bacterium B27
GGCGTCGTCTCAACCCCTTCTTCGACTGGTCCGGTGACCGCAAGCTGCGCGTGCCGTATAACGAGAGCGTGATCTACGAGGCCCATGTGAAGGGGCTCACCGAGCTGCATCCGGATGTTCCGGAGGAGCTGAGGGGCAGCTATGCCGGTGTCGCGCATCCGGCCGTCATCAGTCACCTCACGAAGCTCGGCATCACCGCGATCGAGCTGATGCCCGTGCACCAGTTCGTGAACGACAGCGTGCTGCTCGACAAGGGGCTCAGCAACTACTGGGGTTACAACACCATCGGGTTCTTCGCGCCGCACAACTCCTACTCGTCCACCGGCGACCTCGGTCAGCAGGTGCAGGAGTTCAAGGGCATGGTGAAGTCGCTGCACGCGGCCGGCATCGAGGTCATCCTCGACGTGGTGTACAACCACACCGCCGAGGGCAACCACCTCGGCCCCACGCTCAGCTTCCGGGGCATCGACAACGCCGCCTACTACCGGCTGGTGGAAGACGATCTCCGTTACTACATGGACTACACCGGCACCGGCAACTCGCTGAACGTGCGGCAGCCGCACTCGCTGCAGCTCATCATGGACTCGCTGCGCTACTGGGTCACCGAGATGCACGTCGACGGCTTCCGGTTCGACCTCGCCGCCACCCTCGCCCGCGAGTTCTACGAGGTCGACCGCCTGTCGAGCTTCTTCGAGCTCGTGCAGCAAGACCCGGTGGTCTCGCAGGTGAAGCTCATCGCCGAACCGTGGGATGTCGGGCCCGGCGGCTACCAGGTGGGCAACTTCCCGCCGCAGTGGACGGAGTGGAACGGCAAGTACCGCGACACGGTGCGCGACTTCTGGCGCGGCGAGCCCTCGACCCTCGGTGAGTTCGCGAGCCGCTTCACCGGCTCGGCCGACCTCTACGAGCACTCCGGCCGCCGCCCGGTGGCGTCGATCAACTTCGTCACCGCCCACGACGGCTTCACCCTGCGCGACCTCGTGTCGTACAACGAGAAGCACAACGACGCCAACGGCGAAGACAACAACGACGGCGAATCGCACAACCGCTCGTGGAACTGCGGCGCCGAAGGCCCCACCGACGACCCGAAGGTGCTCGCGTTGCGCGCCCGCCAGCAACGCAACTTCATCGCGACGCTCCTCCTCAGCCAGGGCGTGCCGATGCTGCTGCACGGTGACGAGCTCGGCCGCACCCAGCAGGGCAACAACAACACCTACGCTCAAGACTCCGAGCTCACCTGGGTGCACTGGGACACCGAAGACCTGCCGCTGATCGAGTTCACGGCCGCGGTCACCCGATTGCGCAAAGACCACCCCACCTTCCGCCGCAGTCGCTTCTTCGACGGGCGGCCGGTCAGGCGCGGCGAGGGCGAACCGCTGCCCGACATCGTCTGGCTGGGGTCGGATGCGCGGGAGATGCAGCCCGAAGACTGGGACTCGAATCTCTCCCGCTCGGTCGGCGTGTTCTTGAACGGCCAGGGCATCCGGGCCCGCGACGCGCGCGGGCAGCGGCTCACCGACGTGAACTTCCTGCTCTATTTCAACGCGCACGACGAACCGCAGGTCTTCACCGTGCCGAGCGCCGAGTACTCCGAGGAGTGGGACGTCGTGATCGACACCGCCGGTGAGGCCGCCGATGCGCCTCCCACGGCGGCGGGAACGCCGTTCACGGTGGAGGCACGGTCGATGGTGGTGCTGCGCGCCCACCAGGAGCCCGAGGTCGAGCCCGACCACTCCGTGGCCGCCTCGCTCACCGCTCAGGCCGACGCGGTGAGCACGGTGGGCCCGGCGACGCCGCTGCTCTCCTGAGCGACGGCCGCCCGGCCCATCGACCTCGTAGTTCCTCCCTCAGACAAGGACTCCGGATGCGCATCCCCCGCTCCACGTATCGCTTCCAGCTCACCGCCGACTTCACCCTCTGGGACGCGGCGCGCCAGATCCCGTACCTGGCGCGCCTCGGCGTGGACTGGGTCTACCTCTCCCCCGTGCTCCAGGCCGAGGAGGGATCGGAGCACGGTTACGACGTCACCGACCACTCGCGGGTCGATGAGTCCCGCGGTGGTGCGGAGGGCCTGCGCGCCCTGTCCGAGGCGGCGCACGAGGCGGGCCTCGGTGTGCTCGTCGACATCGTGCCCAACCACGTCGGAGTCGCGACGCCCGCGCAGAACCCCTGGTGGTGGGATGTCCTGACCTCCGGGCAGGGTTCGCGCTACGCCGAGGCCTTCGACATCGACTGGGCGGCGGGCGAGGGGCGCCTGCGGCTCCCCGTGCTCGGCGAGGGTGACGACGAGCTCGATGCGCTGCGCATCGAGCGGGGGGCCGACGGCGCGGCCGTGCTGGCCTACTACGACCACCGTTTCCCCGTCGCGCCCGGCACCGCCGACGACGGCGCCGACGCCCGCACGGTGCACGACCGTCAGCACTACGAGCTGATGAGCTGGCGCCGCGAGAGCACCGACCTCAACTACCGCCGGTTCTTCGCCGTGTCGTCGCTCGCCGCCATCCGGGTCGAGGAGCCGTGGGTGTTCGACGAGTCGCACGCCGAGATCGGCCGGTGGTTCCGGGAGGGACTCGTCGACGGCCTGCGCGTCGACCACCCCGACGGCCTCGCCGACCCCGGCGGCTACATCGAGCGGTTGTCGGAGCTCACGGGCGGCGCCTACATCCTGATCGAGAAGATCCTCGAGGGCGACGAGCCGCTCGAACCCGACTGGCCGGCGGCCGGCACCACGGGGTACGACGCACTGGCCGGCATCGACCGCGTGTTCGTCGACCCGGCCGGCGAGGTGCCGCTCACCGAGCTGGCCCTGGTGCCGGCGGGTGACGGCGAGCACGTCTGGCACACCATGATCCACGGCACCAAGCGCGGCATCGCCGACGGCATCCTCCGCGCCGAGGTGCTGCGGCTCGCGCGCGACATCGATCGCACCGGCGGCCTCCCGACGCCCACCGAGAGCGCGCTGGTGGCGGATGCACTGGCCGAGCTCCTGGCGTGCTTCCCGGTCTATCGCTCCTACCTGCCCGCCGGGCGCGAGCACCTCGACCACGCGCTCGCGCTCGCCCGCGACAACCGGCCCGACCTCGATGCGGTGCTGGTGGAGACCGCGGAGGTGCTGGGGCGCACGGGCACGGCGCCGAGCATCCGTTTTCAGCAGACCTCGGGCATGGTGATGGCCAAGGGGGTCGAAGACACGGCGTTCTACCGCTTCACCCGGCTCACGAGCCTCACCGAGGTGGGCGCCGACCCCGATCTGTGGAGCCTCTCGCCGGCCGAGTTCCACGCCGCGCAGAAGCGCCGGCTCGACACCGTGCCGAACTCGATGACCACGCTCTCCACGCACGACACCAAGCGCTCCGAAGACGTGCGGGCGCGCATCTCGGTGCTCGCCGAGATCCCCGCCGGCTGGGCGGGCACGCTCAGCAAGCTGCAGGGGCTGCTGCCGCTCGGCGACGCCTCGTTCGAGAACCTGCTCTGGCAGGCGCTCGTCGGCGCGTGGCCGCTCTCCCGCGAGCGCGCGCAGGCCTACGCGCTGAAGGCGGTGCGCGAAGCGGGAGTGTCGACGAACTGGCTCGACCCGAATCCCGAGTTCGAAGAGCGGATGATCGAGGCCATCGACGCCGTCTACACCGACCCGATCCCGCGCGGGGTGCTGGAAGGCCAGCTCGCCCTCATCCGGGCCGCGGGCTGGAGCAACTCGCTCTCGGCCAAGCTCGTGCAGCTCACCACCACCGGAGTGCCCGATGTCTACCAGGGCAGCGAACTGTGGGATCTCTCGCTGGTCGACCCCGACAACCGCCGGCCCGTCGACTTCGACGAGCGCTCCGAGCTGCTCGGGCTCCTGGAGGCCGGCGAACCGCCGCAGGTCGACGAGACCGGCGCCGCGAAGCAACTCGTGGTGCACGCGGCCCTGCGCGTCCGGCGCGATCGGCCCGAGCTGTTCACCGGGTACCGCGGCCTCGAGGCGCGGGGCACGGCCGCCGAGCACGTGCTCGCCTTCGACCGTGGCGGCGCCGTCACCGTCGCCACCCGCCTCCCCCTCGGGCTGGATCGGCGCGGCGGCTGGGACGACACGACGCTCGAGCTGCCCGAAACCGTCAGCGGTTACGTGGATGCGCTGACCGGCCGGGTGTTCGACGGGCGCGAGGTACGCCTCGCCGCGTTGCTCGAACGCTACCCCGTAGCGCTTCTGGAGAGGATCGACGAGTGATGGGCGACCGCGATTTCGACGTCTGGGCGCCGCGCGCCGAGCGGGTGGAGCTGATCGTCGGGGGTGACGACAGCCCGGGCGCCGCCGACGGCACGGGCGGTGGGCCGCGGACCGCGCATCCGATGACCCGCGGAGACGATGGCTGGTGGCGGCCCGGGGCCGACGCCCCTGCTTGGCGGGCCGGCGTCGACTACGGCTACCTGCTCGACGGCGAGGGCCCCTACCCCGACCCGCGCTCGCGCCGGCAGCCGCACGGGGTGCACGGGCTCTCGCGCTCCGACGACCCGACCGAGCACGTCTGGGCCGACGCCGCCTGGCGCGGCTCCCCCATCGACCACGCCGAGATCTACGAGCTGCACCTCGGCACCTTCACCCCCGAGGGCACCCTCGACGCCGCGGCAGGGCGGCTCGAGCACCTGCGCTCGATCGGCATCACCCACGTCGAGCTGCTCCCGGTGAACGGCTTCAACGGCACCCACAACTGGGGTTACGACGGGGTCGCGTGGTTCACGGTGCACGAGGGCTACGGCGGCCCGGAGGCGTACCGCCGCTTCGTCGACGCCTGCCACGCGGCCGGGCTCGCCGTCATCCAGGACGTCGTGTACAACCACCTCGGCCCGAGCGGCAACTACCTGCCGCTGTTCGGCCCGTACCTCAACGACGCCTCGAGCAACACCTGGGGCACCTCGGTGAACCTCGACCACGAGGGCTCGTCAGAGGTGCGGCGCTTCATCATCGACAACGCGCTGATGTGGCTCGGCGATTACCATGTCGACGGGCTGCGACTGGACGCGGTGCACGCGCTGGTCGACGGCGGCCCGGTGCACCTGCTCGCCGAGCTCGGCGCCGCGGCGGCGGAGCTGTCGGAGGCCACCGGCATCCGGCGAGCGCTCATCGCCGAGTCCGACCTGAACGACCCGGTCATGTTCCTCGAGCGCGACGAGGGGTACGGGCTCGACGGGCAGTGGAGCGATGACTTCCACCACGCCGTGCACGTCAACCTCACGGGCGAGACGAGCGGCTACTACGCCGACTTCGACTCGGTGGGGGCGCTGGCGAAGGTGCTCGAGCGCGGGTTCTTCCACGACGGCACTTGGTCGAGCTTCCGCGGGCGGATGCACGGGGTCGAACTCGATCGTGCCCGCACCGCACCCTGGCGCCTGGTGGTGGCATCGCAGA
>BADC01000784.1 GCA_000333435.1 Corynebacterium-like bacterium B27
GGGCGACATCGAGCCCCCGAGCGCGCAGGAGCACCCCGCGCCGGGCGTCCGGCTCCGGCCCTGCCACTGGCACTGGCACTGGCACCGGCACCGGCACCGGCACCGGCACCGGCACTGTGATGGATTCGCCGAGGCCGCCCGTCGGGGCCACTGCATCAGGCCACGACGCGAGCGGGTCGTGGCCGGGCACCCAGACACCGGCGCGTGCGAGCGCTTCGCCCTGGGCTCCGAGCACCTCGGCGGGGGTTCCGTCGGCCAGCACCCCGCCGCCCGCTTCGAGCACCACCACCCGGTCGACGACGTCGAGCCAGATGTCGACGCGATGCTCGATCACCACGAAGGTGGCCGAGGAGCGCCGCACCAGCTCGGCCACCGCATCCCGCACCTCCACGACCCCCACCGGGTCGAGGTTGGCCGTCGGTTCGTCGAGCAGCAGCACCCCGGGGCGCATCGCCACGACACCGGCGAGCGCCACTCGCTGCTTCTGCCCGCCCGACAGCTCCGCCGTGGAGCGGGCGAGCGGGTCGAGGCCGACGGCTGCGAGTGCGGCATCGACGCGCGGCCAGATCTCCGGGCGCGGAACGCCGAGGTTCTCGCAGCCGAACGCCACGTCATCGCCCACTCGCGCGAGCACGATCTGGGAGTCCGGGTCTTGCAGCACCAGACCGGCCGAGCCGCGCGCGTGACGCGGGTCGGTGCCGGCGAGCTCGAGCGCGCCCTCCTCCTCCCCCTCGTCGGCGCCGCCGAGCACACCCGCGAAGGCCTGCAACAGCGTCGATTTGCCGGCACCGGATGCGCCGAGCAGCAGCACCCGCTCGCCCGGCTCGATCACGAGGTCGAGTCCGCGCACCGCCCAGTCCGCGCGCCCGGCGTGCCGCCAGCCCCAGCCGGTGGCACGGAGGCCGGCGGGCTCGGGCTCGGCACGCGCGGCGGGGTGCCTCGGCCGGGGTGGATGGTTGGGGCATCCGCTACGCCCTCGCCGTGACCTCGCGCCCGGCGGCGAACCGGTTGAGCGCCCCCGTGCGGGCCAGCGCACGCGCCACCAGCCAGGAGAGCAGGCCCGCGACGACCGCGCCGCCGATGGCACCGCAGACGATGTAGATCGTCTTGAAATCGAGGCCGTTGCCGGCGTACCAGAGGATGCTGTCGTTGATGCCCATCGCGATGCCCGCGCCCGCCCCCGCCAGCACCGCGACGTAGGCGCGGTAGTTCGCGTAGAGGAACGCGGCGAACACGATCTCGGCGCCGAGCCCCTGAACGATGCCGGAGACGAGGGTGAGCACGCCCCACTGGGTTCCCACCAGGGCGGAGACGACCGCGGCGACCAGTTCGGTGAAGACGGCGGCGCCGGGCTTGCGGATGATGAGACCGCCGAGCACTCCGGCGAACAGCCAGAACCCGTAGACGAGCGACTGCGCGCCGGGGAGCAGTGCTTCGAGCGGGGCGCTGACCGGGGTGTAGGTGAGGTTCCAGACCCAGAAGATGAGTCCGGAGGCGACGCCGATGACACTGGCGACGACGATGTCGACGACGCGCCAGCGCAGGACGCGACGCGGAGCGGTGGAGGTTGCGGTGGTGGTGTGCACTGTTCGTGCCCTTTCGTTCCGTGGAAGGGGCACGGGCGGGGGCGTAGCTGCTGTCCGCGTCGCGGACGGTCACTACGCCATTCCCAGAGATGCCTCCCTGCGCTGGCATGATCCAGATCAGGTTCGACGGTCGAAGGTTGAGAACCTTCCTCTCAGCCCGGCTCACCGGACTCCCGTGTGCCTCGAGTATACGCCGCCCCCGCAGGCGGCGCGGGCTACTTCTTGAGGGCCCGGATCACGCGGGCGAGGGACCAGCCCGCGGTGATGATGACCGGGATGGAGACCGCGAGGAGCGAGATGAGGTTGGGCTGGAACTTGGCCTCGCCGGCCGTCGTCACGTAGGCGCCGATCGGGATGGCGACCCCGCCGCCGCCGAAACCCTCGCCGTTGGCGTCGCCCGCGCCGAGCTTGTCCGAGGACGCGACCGAGGCCCCAGGGGAGGAGGCCGTTCCGTTCCCGCCGCCGAAGCCCGACCAGACGAGCGCGACGGGAACGATGGTGGCTCCGTCGATCTCGACCGGGTTTCCGTAGGCGGCTCCGACTCCGATGCTGCGGGTGGCGTCGGTGAGGGTCTCAACGAGATTCGGCATGTTCACACGCTACCCGGTTCGAGCCCCGGCGGGTAGGGGCCGGAGTGGCCGTTGAAGTGTCGGCGGATCCGGGTAGCGTGGGCTCCGACCCGACAGGAGATCACATGCAATCATGGCCCGGATCGGCCTACCCCCTCGGCGCGACCTACGACGGAGCG
>BADC01000783.1 GCA_000333435.1 Corynebacterium-like bacterium B27
CGCTGCAGCCGGATGCCCCCAGCACACAGGCCCCCGCGATGGCACCGCCCACAACCGCGCTTCGGATTCTGGCGACGCGAGACGTTCCCCGAGTGCTCGTCATGCGTCCATCGTCCCAGATGCCCGACGGCATGCGCAGATTCCGCCGATCTGCGCGCGATGTGCCAGAGTCGTGGGAACGAGCGGGGGACGAAGTGACTGACCAAGCAGACGAGGTCGAGGTTGCCGGCGGGGGCGCGGCGTCCGCCACTCCGACCGCGCCCGCACCGCGAGACAGTGTGGTGCGGCTGCTCATCTGGCCCGCGATCATCGTCGTGGTGGTGCTGGGCCTGGCAGCGCTCGCCATGGCGAGCCCCGGCATCTACCTGGTGGCCGTGATCGGCTACGCACTCGCTTTCATCGCCGTTCCCTACACCGTCATCGCGCTTATCGTGGCGGTGGTGGGGCACATCCGAACCGCACCGCGCCCACCCGCGCCCGGGCCCACCGAAGAACGCGACCGCGAGGTGCAGAACTTCGGATTGTTCTCGCAGCGCGTCTCGCTCGTTCTGGCATTCGTGCTGCTGGCCGTGATCATCACCGCGGGCATCCTGGCGGCGCTGACTCCGCTGGGGCTCGGGATACGGTCTGAATTCTTCGCGGTCGGCGGCTCGGTCGTCGCGGGCGCCGTCTTCACGATTGCGGCCAACGTGCCCCAGCTGTACCGGCGCCGCGTCATCGCGCTGGAGCGGCACGCCGTCGCGACCCGCACCGGTGCGTGGCGGCTGATCGTACTCAGCTGGATCGTGTCGCCGCTGGTCTGGATCGCCTACTCGGCGACCTCCGCCCTGGCCTACTTCCCCGGCTTGCCCGCCCTCTGATCGACCACCGCCAGGTCCGCGGTGTGCGCCCCGCCCGGCGCGTTCTCTGTGGGTCGACAGGTGTCGATAGAGTGTGACCCGGATGCCCGGAAATGCCGCGGCACGGGCGACGGGCGGGGTGGCAGTGGGGTCGAACACGGACTACGGGTGGGGTGTTCCGGCCGGCAACCGCCGGCGCGAGGACGACCGGTACTTCGGACGCGGACTGGCGTACTCGCTGCTCGTCGTGCCGATCGCGGTTCCGGTGTGGCTCATCATCTGGCAGTCGGGCTGGATCTCGAGCATCGTCGCGTTCGGCACCGCCTTCGGAGCGGCGGCACTCTTCCGCTACGGCGCGAAAGGGCGCGTGTCGACCCGCGGCGCGGTGGCGATCTCGGCGGTGTCGTTCGCGACGATCCTGGCGTGCGTCGGCGCATCCGCTCTCTTCGATGCCGGCGCCGCCTATGCGCCGGGCGAACCGATGTTCGGGGGAGTCTCCGAACCCGGGTTCTTCACCTGGTTCTTCGGCAGCTACCTGGCCGACCCGGGCGTCGTGGCAGGGGTGGCGTGGAACGCGGCGCTCAGCCTCTTCCTCGCCTCCCTCGGGGCGTTGCCGACCCTGATCGGGCTGCTCCGCGGGCGCACCGCGGGTGCGCGGTGGGCGACGATGCTGGCGCCGATCGGGGTCGCTGTGACGGCGGTGGCGGTGCTCGGTGTTCTGACCGCGAACGGATACGCGGGCGGGCTCGGTGGGGCCGGCGGCGGCGCGGTTGCGGGTGCGCCGGGCGGGTCGGCTGGGTCGGCTGGGTCGGCCGGATCTGCGGGGGTCGCATCCGGAGGTCAGCCAGCGGCGACGTTCAGCCCCGCGATCCCCGTGGGCTCGTGCGTGCTCGGTGTCAACGCCTCGGGGGGCGACCAGGAGCTCGCCCCGCCCGATGTGGTCGCCTGCGACCAGGCGCACGACGCCGAAGTGGTGTTCGTGGGTGCGGTCGACGCCACGACGACGGGTGCGGACTACCCGGGGTCGGACTGGTTGTCGCAGCAGGCGGCCGAGCAGTGCACGCCTCCCGTCTCCGACTTCCTCGGCGTGCCGTGGGAGCAGTCGGGGTACACGCTGCAGACCGTGTACCCGTCGCAGGCGTCGTGGGACGCAGGGGATCGCGCCGTGTCGTGCTGGCTGCAGAACCCGGCGGCGCAGACCACCGGGTCGCTGCGGGGAGTGGGGGCGGCGGGGGTCGCGAGCTGAGCCGTGCGGGCGGGGTTACGCTGTGACCGTGGCCGCCGATTCCGAACCCGTCGACGTCGAGGCGCTGCTGGCGGCAGCGGCGACGGATGCGACGGTGCGGCCCGCGTTCGTGACCGCACTCCTCGAGAGCACGGTCTTCGTGCCCGGCACGGTGTCGGGGGAGCGCACGGTGAAGCTCGCCAACCTGATCGGGCCCGACGGCCAATCCCGCCAGCCCTTCTACACCTCGGAGGAGCGGCTCAACGAGACGGTGCTCGCCGTCCCGGACATCGACCGTAACTTCATCACCCTCCCGTGCCGCGACTTCTGGGAGATGACCCGCGGTGCGACCCTCGTGCTGAATCCGCATTCCGCGCACGGCAAGGAGTTCTTGCCCGGCGAGATCGCGCAGCAGCTCGACGGCGCGGCCACCCTCACCCCGCGCGTGGTCCAGGCCGACACACGGATCATGGTGGGGCGGCCGGCGCACGTGCCGCCCGGCATGACCGAGGCGCTCACGGCGCTCCTGCGGGAGTACCGCGAGGTCGACGAGGCGCGGCTCGGCTGGAAGGTCACCCCGCAGGAGGATTCGTTCGACGAGAGCTACCTGCTCGTGATCGTGGGCGACCCATCCGTTCGCGACCGGCTCGGCCCGGGGCTCGCGAAGACGCTCGTTGCGTACTCGACCGCGCATCCGGTCGACGTCATGTTCGCCCAGCCGGGGGCCGGCCATGTTCTGGGTGACGTGCCGCCGTTCTACCGGCGGCGCAAAGGGCTGTTCCGGCGCGGCTGAGAGCGGGGGTCAGCGGGTCAGCGGGGTCAGCGGGGTCAGCGCGCGACGATCGCGCCCTGTGAGCGCTGCCCGGCCGTCTTCCGCACGTGCGACTCCACCACCTCGAAGCCGGCCGACTGCAGCTCGGCACTGAGGGCGTCGACCGACCACAGGTAGGCCGGCGTCACCGCGTGCGCGTAGCCCTCGACCACGGGCCCCTCGAGAAAGCCGATGAGCAGGCCGCCGCCAGGGCGGAGCACGCGGCGGAACTCGTGCAGGGGCATCCGAATCGCGCTCGGTTCGTGGTGGATGAGGGAGTACCACGCCAGCACCCCGCCGACCGACGCATCCTCGGCGTCGAGCGTGTTCAGGCTGCCGAGCGTGAACGGCACGCCCGGGTAGGTGCGGCGGGCGCGGTCGATGAACTCGGGCACCTGGTCGACGCCTCGGGCGTCGCGCCCGCGGTCGGTGAGGTGGTGGGTCCAGTGGCCGGGGCCGCAGCCGGCGTCGATGACGGGGCCGTCGAGCGAGTCGGCCCAGGTCTCGATGAGCTGGCGGTCTGACGGATGCGCGGCACCCACGTCGCCGAAGAGCGCGCTGTACTCGGCGGCCCGCCGCGAGTAGGCGCGGGCGACGTCGTCGGTCATGACCACGAGTCTAGGGATGCGGACGGTGTTGCGGCGGCGGCGGCGGACGACGCGCTGCTCGCGCACGCGAGCCGGCTACTCCTGCGGTTCTTCCGACTCTGGGCTTGATTCCTTGGCCTTGACGTACCTCATGCGGGCGCTCACGAACTGCGCGACGCCCAGAATCGCCCAGCCGGCGGCAAGCAGCCAGCGCCACGACCACCCGTCACCGGCCGTGCTGAGAGCGGTGAATCCCGCAATCACCACGAACGCGACCCCGATGACGACCTGCGCCTTCCAGCTCAGCAAACCCCGCATCGACTGACCCCCGTATCTCAGAGAGGACACTACTCTGTTCGCGGCGTGCCCCGCCTACCTGCCGGACACGCGACAGCTCGTGACGTACCCGAACGCGCACCGGCCGTCCCGGTGCCCGTGACAGCGGGCGCCGGTCAGCGACGCCGCTGCGGGTAGACCGCTTCGCGGCGGCGGGCGAGGCGCTCCTCGCGCACGCGGGAGAGGTGCGCGCGGGAGGGCGCCAGCCAGATCGCGACCGCGCCGGCGATGGCGACGGCGGCCGAGATGATGCCGAGGACGTCGGGCAAGAAGACGGCCAAGTAGGTCTGCCAGGCGGCGATGAGGGTGACGACGACCGCAGTCGCTCGACTGCCACGACGGATGAGCCAGAGCGGCAACCCGAGGATCGCGATCCCGATCCCCAAGGAAGCGGCGACGAGAATGACGGAGAAGATGACCACTCCGCCGCCGCGCTCGGCGAACGGCCCCCAGTCAACGCCGCGCACGGTCAGGACGCCCTGGATGATCAGGAGCCCGATGAGCACCAGCGACGCCAGCCGGGCGATCGTGATGCCGACCGGTGTGATCGGGGTCATCGCCGCCTCGCCTTGGGGGTCCCTGGCGTTCCGCCGTCATTGTCGAGGCGGTGAACCGTGTAACGGCGCTCGATACCGGCCGTCGCCCGGGCCCACGTGCTCGCCGCGGTGCGCGCCTGGTGCGCAGCGAACGCCGTCTCGTCGCGGAAGCGCTCGTCGACGCGCCAGACCAGCGGGTCGGCGGTCGCTGTGACGTCGAAGGCGAGGCATCCGGGTTCCGCACGTGTCAGAGCGACGTGCTGGGCGAGGTGCTCCTCAATGGCTCGTGCCTCGCGCTCGCCCGCGCAGACGAGCAGGCCGCTGAGACGCACGTCACTCATCCGCTCAGGATAGGGCTAAGACGCATCGCCCCGCCGTGAGGTCGGGTGCGCCGGCGCGTGGGAGGATGCTCGAATGACCTCGCCGCAGGCCCTCAGCGACGCCGACCGGAAGATCGTGGCCGGGTGGGCCGCCGACTGCGCCGAGCGGGTGCTGGCGCTGTTCGAGCAGGAGGCGCCGGATGACGGGCGGCCCCGCGACGCCATCGCTCGCGCCCGCGCCTACGGGCGTGGGGAGCTCACGGCGGCCGGCGAGATCCGGCGCAGGCTTGAGGCTGGGCGTGCCGCGTCCGTCGTCACGTCGCCCGCCGCGGTGGCTTCCGCCCGGGCTGCCGCGCAGGCATCCGGGGTCGCTCACATGGGGGCGCACGCGCTCGGGGCCGCGGCCTACGCAGCCCGGGCCGCGGGGCTGGCGGCGCCGGACGCCGAGCGGTCGGCCGCGGTCGCGGCCGAGATCGAGTGGCAGGTGGCGCGGCTCAGTGGGCCGGCGCGAAACGCCCTCGGGCAGCTGCCTCCGGTCGGCTCGCACTCCGCGGGGCCACTAGGCGCGGGGCTGCTGGCGTCGGGGGAGTTGGGCGCGATCATCCGCCGCCTCCAGGATGCGGTGGGCAGCACCGCCGCGGAATAGGCTCGCGCGGCCGCCGGATGGCCGCTCGCCCTGCCAGCGGAGGGCTCGCGCCTCGTGGCGGCGTGGGCTGGAGAGGGCGGCCCGGACTCAGGCCGGCGTCGCGGACTGCGGCCGCCCGGCGCAGATGCGGCTGGCCGGCCCATGCTCGCGCCTCGTGGCGGAGTGGGCTGGGGCGGGGCCCGGATTCAGGCGCCCGGCGTCGCATCCGTCGGCCGCGATGCGCGCCAGCGACCACCGGGCAGGCGGAAGAAGAAGCCGAGTCCGATCCGCTTCGCCAGGGCCTCCACGCCGACGCAGACGCCGAGCGTGACCGCGAGCAGAAGCCACGGGTACGCCACCATGAGCGCGGGGCGGTCGCGGATCGCCTCCGCCGCCTCGGGGTACCGCAGGAACACGTCGTTGGCCACGATGAACACGAACGGGTGAATGAGGAAGATCGCGAGCGTGTGCCGCCCCAGATAGCGGATCGGCGCGGCGAGCCGGGCTGCGCCCACCCGCACCGCGACCTGGATGCCGAGCACCACACCCACCACCCCGGCGACCAGGAAGATGCCGTAGTCGATCGAGGTCAGCAGGTACAGCGCCGTCAGCCCCGCATACGCCGCTGCCGTCGCGACCGTCGGCCCGAGCTTCGAATGAGCGACGACCCAGTCGACGAGCTCCGGCGCGCGGGCCGCGACGGCGTAGAAGACGAACGAGCGCAGGAGGTGCTGGGGGAGACCGTCGAAGAACGTCGTCCCGACGATCGACACCACGACCCCCGCGACACCGACCACGACGAGCGGCACCGACCGCGTCAACCGGGTCACCACGAAGAACGCGAGCAGCGCGTAGAGGTACCACAACGCCGTCTGCGGCCACACGAGGTTCTCGGCGATGAACCGCAGCGGCTCGACCGGCCCACCTCGGCCGAGAGCTTCCCGGGCGAGGTCGAACGCGGTGTTGACGAGCACCCACAACAGGTACAGGTACGCGAGTGTCCACACCCGGCCCCGGCTGACGGATGCCCAGGGCCGCCAGATCGCGCCCGCCGCCAGGTAGCCCGACACCAGGAAGAAGAGCGGCATCCGAAGGGGGAGTGACGCATCCACCACCGCGTTCAGGGCATCGGAGCCCGCCGAACCGTAGAAGAAGTAGATGTAGTGGAGGATGAACAGGTGCAGCAGCACGACGAGGACGATGCTGCAGCCTCGAGCGAAGTCGGGCCAGGCGAGCCTGGTGTTCTGCGCGAGTTCGATGATGACCACTCTCTGTTTCGTCGGCTTCAAGCCTAAGTGCGACTCCCAGACCGTCCGGAATGTCTCATCTGGTCAGGCGCAGTCGCGCTCGTTTGTATCTGCTGGCATAATGTTGTCTCAGACCACTTGGTAAGCGGTTTCCGCAATCGCCGAGGCCGCCCGGCGCATGAGCACGATGAAGTGAGGACCCAGATGACCATCGCAACCGTCGACCCCACCACCGGCGAGACCCTCCGCGAGTTCGCCCCGCACACCCCGGCCGAGATCGAGCAGCGCATCGCCGCCGCCCACGCCGCCTACGCCGAGCTCGCCGGCACCACCTTCGCGCAGCGGGCCGAGTGGATGCGCGCGGCCTCCGACATCCTGGAGGCCGAGGTCGACCAGGTGGCGGGCCTCATCACCACCGAGATGGGCAAGACCCTCGGCCAGGCCCGCTACGAGACCCTCAAGTCGGCCACCGGCATGCGCTTCTTCGCCGACAACGCCGAACGCTACCTCACGCCTGAGCACCCCGTCGAGCCGGGCGCGGTGAACGCCTCGGCGCTCAGCGTGCGGTACGACCCGATCGGGGTGGTGCTCGCGGTCATGCCCTGGAACTACCCGCTGTGGCAGTGCATCCGCTTCGCCGCGCCCGCGCTCATGGCGGGCAACACCGGGCTGCTCAAGCACGCGTCGAACGTGCCGCAGAGCGCGCTCTACCTCGGCGAGCTGTTCGTGCGCGGCGGGTTCCCGGCCGGGGCCTTCCAGACGCTGCTCATCGAGGGCGGGGCCGTGACGGCGCTGCTCGACGACCGGCGCATCCGGGCCGCCACCCTCACCGGGTCGGTCGCCGCCGGCGCCGCCGTCGCCGAAGCCGCGGGGCGCAACGTGAAGAAGACCGTGCTCGAGCTCGGCGGAACGGACGTGTTCATCGTGCTGCCCTCCGCCGACGTGGCACGGGCCGCGACCTTCGGCGTGAACGCGCGCGTGCAGAACTCGGGGCAGTCGTGCATCGCCGCGAAGCGGTACTACGTGCACACCGACGTCTACGACGAGTTCGCCGCCGCGTTCGTCGACGGGATGGCCGCAACGGTCGCCGGCGACCCCCGCGACGAGGCCACGACCTTCGGGCCGCTCGCCACCGCGCGCGGGCGCGCCGACGTGCAGTCGCTCGTCGACGATGCCGTGGCCAAGGGTGCGACCGTGCTGACGGGCGGCTCCGTGCCGGAGGGCCCCGGCTGGTTCTACCCCGCCACCGTGCTCACGGATGTGACGCCCGAGATGCGCATCTTCCGCGAGGAGTGCTTCGGGCCGGTCGCCTGCCTGTACCGGGTGTCCTCGGTCGATGAGGCCGTCTCCGCCGCCAACGACTCCGACTTCGGCCTGTCGTCGAGTGTCTGGACCACGGATGACGCGGAGGTCGAGCGCCTCAGCCGGGAACTCGACTTCGGTGGTGTGTTCGTGAACGGGCTCACCGCATCCTTCCCCGCGGTGCCGTTCGGCGGGGTGAAGGACTCGGGGTACGGGCGCGAGCTGTCGGCGCTCGGCATCCGTGAGTTCACGAACGCGAAGACGGTCTGGCAGGCGTGAGCGGGGGCGTGCTATCGTCGGGGCGATCGTGATCGATGGCTGGAGGTGAGACCCATGAACGCAGTATCCGTAATGGGTGCTCCCTCGCCGTGCACGATCGCGCGCGACTGACCTAGTCGCAGGGAGCGCCGCACAGGCTCATCGCGAAAGGCGACTCCCATGAACACCTCCTCTTCTCACACGCACGACCGGGCCCTGGTGCTCGGCGGCGGCGGATCGGCCGGCAACGCCTGGCTGATCGGCGTC
>BADC01000782.1 GCA_000333435.1 Corynebacterium-like bacterium B27
ACCGATCGTTTCACCCGATCCACCAAAGTCGCTCTCGTGTCAGGATTCTGAGATGCAAGGTGAACTCGTCGCCGCAGAGCGACTGCTCGTGCGCGCGCTCGCAAACGCCGGAGTGACTTCGGTCCGCTTCATCACTCCGCGGCCGACCTCGGTTTGGCTGATAACGCAGGGTGACGCCGAAGCCGATCCTCTTGGCAAACGAACCGATCTACGCGGGATCGTCTTCGAAGCGCTCCAGTCCGCGTGCCTTGGTTCGGAAGCGATCGAGGAATTCGGCATTGTGGTGCAGTCGGAACAAACAGTAGCTCGCGATTACGAAGGCAGCTGGTTCTACGCAATGCGTTGAGCGGGCCGGGCCGTTCGCCTGGGGCGGGCGTCAGGTACTCACGTAATCGCGGGCGCCGTCGGTGTCCCGGTTGCTGAACTGCTCGTTCACGTTCACAGGCACAGCGCTGTGGCTCGCGGTCGGGTTCTCGGAATTTCAGGATGTCGACCTCGGCTGGCCCTCGATCATCGTCGCGGGCAGCTGCGTGGTGTTCGCGATACATCTCTGGCGCATCGGGGAGCCTGCCGCATCTCCCTCGTTCCCGGTAGTAACGAGAGGCTAGGGATTCCTCCGCTCGAATCGCGTGTTCAGTCTGGTGCGCGGGCGCCGAGTGGATCGAGTTTGCGACCCGAGCGGAGGACTCGGGTGAGCGCGCCGACGCGTAGCGCTCTAGTAGAAGTCGGGCCCGTAGGTGTCTCTGACCCACAGTTCGTCGGCGCAGTCCTCGGAGCAGGCCCGGTGGTAGTAGAGCATCTCCCCGCGGGGCACCCGGATGCCGCAGCGCCGGCACCGCCGGAGCCGGTTGCTGAACCGCTCGTGCACGTTCACCGTGGCACCGCCCCGACGTACTCGCGCAGGGCCGCGCAGACCACTGCATTGATGTCCTCGCCTCGTGCCGCGGCAATAAGACGAGCCGTCCGTTCGAGCTGGTCGGGAATCCCGACAATAAGCTCAGTTCTGTTGGCTGTCATGGGTCAAGGCTAGTTGGTGCTATAGCACCTGGTCAAGAAGAAATGATTAATAGTCAATAATGCCGTGCAACACTAGTCTCGTGCCAAATCAGCCAAAGACACCGATGCGAGGATTTCGAATCCCCACGGACTTATACCTTGCCGCGAAAGGAAAGGCCGAAACTGAGGGGCGTACTGTCACGGACGTCGTGCGCGACGCCCTGCGCCGCTACGTCGACTCCGAGGTCTCGACGGGTGGTTCCGCTAGGAATCCAAACCAGTAGAAGGTATGGGGTTCGAGGGTTGGAGCGGGGCCTGATCCGTATGTGTCAGCACGTATTAGCGGTCTCGTTCTCCGACCGCAGTGACGTTGGGAGGACCCTCAGGAGCCCCCTCATCACAACACGGCGTTGATGTGCTAACTTTCACGTGAGGGCGCCGGAGCGTAGGCTCTTCTGGTTCAAATCCAGGGGCGACCACAGAACTAGGTTGACCCGGGTTCGAGTCCCGGCCCAGCTCTTACTGGAGTAGCTCAATAGGACAGAGCGCCTACGTTTCTATTCTGACCAGCTTGGTCGCGTCCATAGCCCAACGTCGCGCGACGCGGCTTCCAACGCGGACTCGGCCACTTCTAGCTTTGCGTAGTAATTGCGTGCGTACCCAACGAGGGATCTGCGCCAGTTGCTCGAATTGCGCGTTTTGCGCGTCGCAGAGCCGAAGTCCAGAACGATTACGTGCGCCCACTCGTCCTCATTCAGCTCCGTTCCAATAACTGAATTGATGACTCGGCCTAGCTGCTTGGTCACGGCGAACGCCGAAAAGATGTGTTGTGCGGTGAGTCGTAAACGCCCATGCTCTTCCATCGCTTCGGGCAGTTGTCCGTCGTTCAACTCTTGCCAACCGGTCCGAGCTTGCACGCCCATGTCATTGATAGCGGCGCGGAGTCTCTCGCTGACGAGCCCACCATCGTGAGTTATGCAGTTTCGAAGCTCCCTCAAGACATGAAAGGACTGCATCCACTCGTCGGGTTCGTTCTCACCGCAGGTCTCGAACAAAATAGAGTGCATATTCCACGCTTTGATCGGCTTCCCATGCGTCAAAAGCACTCTGCCCGTGTCCGCGAGAATGTCCAGAGTGCCAAAGACGAAGTCTTCGTGTGTGGCCAGCGCATATGGAACTGCAACGGAAGCAACGTGATGGTCAGCGTTAAGCAGAAATGCCCGAGCCGCGTCACTTCGGAGATTGAATCGCGCGATATGCTCCACGGCCGGAAAAAGCTGCCCAAGAGTGGATGTTGATCCCTCGGTGAGTTGAAGCGTATGCGCTGCCAATCGAGAACCCGCAAGAAGAGCAGTCATTGCGTCATTTACTTCAATGCGGCTGGCGGAATAGCTTCGATAGTTCGGATACAGAATCTCTGACACGTCTCACGTTCTCACAGGTAGAACAAATTCCGTGCGTGGGACTTGGCTTTCCGCTCGGATACGCGCTCGCGACCACTTTTGTCGCTAGCTCTGGCGTGCAGTACCTGCAAAAACTTTCTTGAGCCGGAACGAAAACGTTGTCTCAAATCGTTCTGGAAACCTCTGAGACTCGTCCTTTGCCTGCGTGACTCGCACACCAAGGTCGAGAACGTCTGACAATTCTCGAACAATGCCAAGGCCCACTCCTTGACCGCTAGGCTCCAGCTGCTGTGCCGCGTCGGCCCGGAACCGCGGGAGAAAGATCTTCTCTAGCTCGTCTTCCTCGATCTTCGGACCGAGTGAAGTAAAGGTGATCTCGACTTCATCGTCGGCTTCCTTGAGGTTGATGTCGCCCCTGGACCCGGCGGGGGCATACTTCACCAAGTTGTCAAGAAAGCCCTGAATGATAGCGATGATCGCTTCGGGGTTGTAATAACACACTGCAAAGCACTGACCGAGCAGACTGAGCTTAAGGTTCTTCTGACGGGCTTGCCACTCGTAGATTCGCAAGTACTTGAGCAAGAGAGGGTGGATTTCGAACTTCCGAAGGTCCCCGAAGGCGCGGTTTATTTCGTTCAGGAACACGAGAGAGTCGACCTTGGAGGCCATCAGGGTCGTGGCGAAATAGATTGACCCCTCGGTGGGCTCGAGCTCCGCGGCAGCCTCGGGGGAAAGTGTCGGATGCTTCTTCAGTAGGAGCACCTCGGCATGGCCTCTGATGACCTTGACTAGTTGGAGGAAGTCGTGACTCTGACTGAAGTTGTCTTCGAGATCCTTTCTAAGGATCTCTCCCACCGCACTGATCAACTCCGGATCAGTCTTCAGTTGCTCAATGGCAAGCCGGCGTTGAAGTTCTATGTCGGCTACCAGCCCTGGCGCCACATCCCGGACGGCCGCAATTGCACGAAGAAGGGCCTCTACCCGGACGTGCCTGTCTCGCTCGTTCTGGAACCGTTGCCTTGCTTTCGGCGTTGGGCTCGGGAGGTTCGCTCCCACGATGCCAACGACAATTCGATTATCGTCAATAGGGGCGTATACCAAGCCGTATCTGCACGTGGCGTAACCTCCCGGGACCGTGCGCTCATCCTTCACGCAGTCGCGGGTAGCGCACGTCACGCAATCTACATGCCGCGCCAGCGTGGCTCCGTCAGTGAAGCTGTCACCTTCTAAAGTCGGGTAAGGGAATATGTCCCACAACTTAGACTGCTGATTTGACAATTTCACTCAAGACTTTGTATCCCGCCGCTGCAATTGAGGAGATGATTTTGATCTTCTGTTCGTCATTCACCGTCGTTTCGAGGTAACGAACCATGGGAGTGAAGTTGCCCGTTCTCAGTGCCCTCAGCGCCTTGGGGACCAATTTCGGCGCTGATGCGGCATCGCTGGCCAGTTCCCTATTCATTGCTGCAATGAAGTAGCCAGTGGTTGCACCGCTGACAAGGAACTTGTCTATTTCTACTCGAAAATTCACATATGACTCCCCCTTATCGAAGATCGCGTCGGCCTTCGTAAGTATGGGAGTAGATGACACAAGCTGGCGCTTTGCCGAGTAAACAATCACCCGTTGCGCTGGGTTCGTTCGTTTTATGTAGTCGAGTATCCCGATGCCATGACCCTTTGGGTCTTCCTTCAAGCCAACCCCGTGGATGTCCAGCAAGATCAACGAGTAGTACCCGTCGGTCAAACGAGAAAGACTCTGAACCTCAGGCCAACGTTCAACGTGATAGCCCTCCGACGCCAACGCATCCTGGTACGGCCATTCTTGGTCGTCGATCACCAAGATCTGTGCCCTTTTTCGGACCGTTTCGAGGTCAGGGCTAACGAGTTTCGGATTGCCGAACATAGCGTCACTATATGGGATGTTGGGGACAGGGGGGCAAGCGCCGGTCGCTGTGTGAGGCGGTGTGTGGAAGGTCTCTGCTACAGACGTCAATGACCACTTGATAGACCCCTTCGGCTGGGCCGACACATGATGTTGACGTACTGCGCTAGTTCCGTTCCAGTACGCCGGCTGACGTTCGTGTCTAAAGGCGTCATGCGGTTCGCGAGATGGTCCCCGCCGAAACTAGTCATGCCTGGCATACTTAGGTAATGCTTACCTATGCTGCGAGCTTTGGGACCGCTCGCGACGAGCGACCCTCATACCGGCCTTACCGCGCCACCGTGGCGCGGATCGTGCAGGTGAGCCCTAGCTTCAAACGCGTCACGTTCACCGGTGAGGAGTTTGCGAACTTTGGCAGCGCCGGGCTCGACCAGCGCATCAAGGTCGTGCTCCCGCACGCCGATGGCGGGTACGGGGAGTGCGGATGGTTCGACCCCGAAGTGCTCGCCGCCGGGAACTGGTACCAGCGGTGGCGCGAGCTCGACGAGAGCGCGCGCAACCCGTTCCGCACCTACACCGTGCGCGCCATCCGGCAGGCGGAACGCGAACTCGACGTCGACTTCGTCGTGCACGATGAGGGGCACGGCGTCCCTGCGGGGCCCGCCGCCACGTGGCTGGCCGGCGCCAAAGAGGGCGACGAGGTCATCATCGTCGGCCCCGACGACCTGAGCCTCGAGTACCGGCAGGGGCTCGACTGGCGGCCCGGGGACGCCATCGACTACCTGCTCGCCGGCGACGAGACCGCCGCGCCCGCCATCTGCAGCATCCTCGAGTCACTCCCGCACGGCACTCGGGCGCACGCGTTCATCGAAGTGCCGCACCCGAGGGACGCGCAGCCGATTGAGACGGATGCCGACGTGTCCGTGACGTGGCTGGCCCGCGCATCCGGGAGCCCCGACCTTCAAGACGCCGTGCGGGCCTGGGTTGAGGAGCACCGCGACCGGATCGCACCGGCGCTCGCCGCCGAAGAACAGGAGCTCGCCGACATCGACGTCGACGTGGAGATGCTGTGGGATTCGCCTGAGCCCGACGCCGAGCATCCTTCGGCCAATTTCTACGCGTGGCTCGCGGGGGAGTCCGCGTGCATCAAGGCGATGCGGCGACTGCTTGTCACCGAGGTGGGCGTCGATCGGCATCGGGTTGCGTTCATGGGCTATTGGCGGCGCGGCAAGGCCGAAGCGCAGTAGTCCCAGGACTCGCTTGCGCCTGATGGATCGCAAGTCCCGGCCAAGACTCGTTGGCGTCTGAGAGCCCACAAGTGTCAGTGATGCGTTCGCGCCGCGCCCCGTGGATGTTCGGGCGGGCGTGACTGCTCGACCGCCGTGGCCGCATCTGCAGGTGAGAAGCCCTCTGCCTGCAGGGCTGCTCGCAGCTTGTGTTCCGAGCGATCTCGTGCATTCTGACGCCATGTCGAACGGCGGGAGGATGCTGCAAGCGAGATGAGCTTGTAGAGCAGAAGCGCGATCATGACGACCGCGCCGATACCTACCACCGACACGAGGGCCATCGCGAATTGCTGAACCACGTCCATGGGAATCACCTGCCTCCGACGGCGCTGCCGCCTCGCAGGTACCAATCTACCCGTTTTGTGAGGGATGCTCCGGCGTGAGGTGAGTGCATTCTCGAAGGCTTGGGGGCCTGGCATACTTAGGTAATGCTTACCTATGCCCGATCGGTGCGGCCTGTCCGCGCCGTGCGGTCTGGGCAACTTCAGTTCGCGGCCGATATGAGTAGGGCCGGGGACCTGTGAAGGTCGCTGTGGCGACGGCGCCGACCGGCGCATCTGGGCTCGCGCGGCGCCCGGTCGTGCGCATCCTCGGGCTCGTCGGTCTGCTAATCGGCGTGCTCGTTGCCGTGGGGGCCAGCCTCTTTCTCGGGTCGCGCGCCATCGACCTCGGCGCCGTCGTGGACGCGCTCACTGGGCAGAGCAGCAACACCACCGAGCAGATGGTCGTGCTCGACCTCCGCGTGCCCCGCACCGTCATCGGGCTCGTCGCCGGCGCCGCGCTCGGACTCGCCGGGGCGCTCATGCAGGGGCTGACGCGCAACCCGCTCGCCGACCCCGGACTTCTCGGCGTCAACTCCGGCGCCTCGCTCGCCGTGGTCGTCGCCATCGGCGTGTTCGGGGTGGGCGCACCGAGCGGATACATCTGGTTCGCCTTCGTGGGCGCCGCCGTCGCCGCCGTGCTCGTGTACGCCGTCGCATCCGGGCGCGGTGGGCCGACGCCGATGGGGCTCACACTTGCCGGAGCCGCCGTCACCGCCGTGCTCACCAGCGTCATCACCCTCGTGCTGCTGCGCGACCTCGACACGCTCGGGCAGTACCGGTTCTGGTCGGTGGGGTCGCTCGTCGCCCGTGACGTGTCGACCGTGGCGCCGCTCGCGCCGTTCCTCGTGGTGGGTGCCGTGCTCGCCCTGCTGCTCGGGCGCAGCCTCAACGGACTCGCGCTCGGCGACGACGTCGCCCGCGGACTCGGACAGCGCGTGGGGGTGACGCGCGTGGTCGCGGGGGTAGCGATCATCCTGCTCTGCGGATCGGCGACCGCCCTCGCCGGGCCGCTCGTGTTCGTGGGGCTCGTCGTGGCGCACGTCGCCCGGCGGCTCGTGGGGGCCGACTACCGGTGGATTCTCGCCTACTCCATTCCCCTCGGCGCCATTCTGCTCGTGCTCGCCGACACCGTGGGGCGGCTCATCGCGCAGCCCGCGGAGCTCGAGGCGGGCATCGTGGTGGCGATCATCGGGGCGCCGGTGCTCATCGTGCTGGTGCGGCGGGATCGGGCGGTGGTGCGGTGAGCGGGGAAGCGACCGCAACCGCGGTGAAGGACGTGCGCGAAGACGTGCGGATGCTCGCGGCCGTGCGCCGCGCATCCGGGCGCCGGGTGCTCGTGGTGAGCGGGGTTCTCGTGGCCGTGCTCGTGGTGCTGTGCGTGCTCGCGCTCATGCTCGGCGACCGCATTGTCGCGCCCGGCGACGTCGTCGCCGCCGTGTTCGGGCAGGGGAAGGGCGGCGACGTCTTCGTCGTGCAAGGGTTGCGCCTGCCGCGACTCACCCTCGCCCTCCTCGTGGGCACGTGCTTCGGACTCGCCGGCGCCGTCTTCCAGAGCCTCCTCCGCAATCCGCTCGCGAGCCCCGACATCATCGGCATCTCGCAAGGGGCCAGCGCGGCCGCGGTCGGCGCCATCCTGCTGCTCGGGTGGAGCGGGATCGCCGTCTCGTTCGCGGCGTTCGGCGGGGCACTTCTTGCCGCCGCTCTCATCACCGTGCTGGCCGGCGGGTTCATCGGTCGCGGGCGCGCCGGCGTCGGGTCGCGGTTCGTGCTCATCGGGATCGCCCTCGCCTTTCTCGCCCAAGCCGCCATCGGATACATGCTCACCCGCGCCGACGTTCGCGAAGCCGAGACCGCGCTCGTGTGGATGGTGGGGAGTATCGGCACGGTCAAACCGGCCGAGATCGTGGTGACAGCAGTGGGTGCGCTCGTGCTCGCGGTGGCGCTCGCGGCACTTGCACCACGGCTTCGGATGCTCGCCCTCGGTGACGAGACCGCAACCGGACTCGGCGTGCGCGTCACCCCCGCCCGGCTGCTCCTGCTCGTCATGGGGGTGGGGTTCGCGGCGATCGCGACCGCGGCTGCCGGGCCGGTCGCGTTCGTGGCGTTCGTGTCGGCGCCGATCGCGCGGCGGTTGCTCGGCGGCCGAGGGCCGGCGCTCGTCACCAGCGCGCTGGTAGGAGCCGTCGTCGTGACGGGGGCGGACGTCATCGCACAGCACGCGTTCCCCGGGTTTCAGGCGCCGGTGGGCATCGTGACCGGCATCATCGGTGCGCCCGTGCTGCTCGTGCTGCTGGCGCGCGGCAACCGGGGGAAGGGGGTGGCGTGGTGGGCTCGAACGGCGCGGTCGCAGGACGCCGGCCACGCGCATTCCGAGCGCGGGCGGCGGCGCGGATGGCGGTGAGCCGGAGGCGCGCATTCGGGCCGGTGATCGCTGCGAGCCGGCCCAGCGCATCCGGAGCACTTGGACCGACGACGAGAGGAGGCGGCGCATGAGCGCGCACGAACTGCGGGCCGCGGGGCTCGCGCTGGGGTACGAGGGGCGGCGCGTCGTCGACGGGCTCGACCTCGTGGTGCCCGATGGGCGGGTGACCGTGATCGTCGGGCCGAACGCGTGCGGCAAGTCGACACTGCTGCGGGCGCTCGCACGACTGCTGCGACCCGAAGCCGGCGTCGCCAGCCTCGACGGCACGGATGTGCACAAGTACCCGAGCAAGCAGCTCGCGACCGTGCTCGGGCTGCTTCCACAGCAGCCGATCGCGCCCGAAGGCATCACCGTCGCCGACCTCGTGGGGCGGGGGCGGTTTCCGCGGCAGGGGCTTTTCCGGCAATGGACGGCCGCAGACGACGAAGCCGTCGCCCACGCCCTGCGCTCGACCGGCACCGAAGACCTGGCGGCACGACCCGTCGACGAGCTCTCCGGCGGCCAGCGCCAACGCGTCTGGATCGCCATGGCCCTCGCGCAGGAGACCGACATTCTGCTGCTCGACGAACCCACCACCTTCCTCGACGTGACCCACCAGATCGAGGTGCTCGACCTGCTGCAAGAGCTCAACCAGACCCGCGCCACCACCGTCGTCATGGTGCTGCACGACCTCAACCTCGCGGCCCGCTACGCCGACCACCTCGTCGTGATGTCGGCGGGGCGCATCGTCGCCGAGGGTGCGCCGAGCGAGGTCATCTCCTCAAAACTCGTGAAAGAAGCTTTCGGGCTCGAGTCGCTCGTCATCGACGATCCCGTCAGCGGGTCGCCGATGGTGGTGCCGATGGGGCGGTTCCACGGGCGCGGCTGAGCGTTCTGCGCTAGGCTCGGTTAGGTAAGGCAATCCTTACCGCTTGCGAACCAGTCACAGCAGCCAACCCCAGCAGGAGACATCCGTGCCCCCACGTCTGAAGATCACCGCCCTCGTCGCCACCGCCGCAGCCGCCGCCCTCGTGCTGGCCGGATGCGCGGGGTCGAGCACCGCATCCGACGCCCCGTCGACCGACGCGGCCGGCAGTGGCGAAGCCGTCACCATCGAGCACGCGTTCGGCGAGACCACCGTTCCGGCCGATCCGCAGCGCGTCGTGACGCTAGGCTGGGGGAGCGCTGATGCGGCGATCGCGCTCGGGACGATTCCGGTGGCGATCCCCTTCGAGTCCTACGCGGGCGACGAGAACGGGGTGCTGCCCTGGATCGCGGACGCCATCGAGAAGGACGGCGCCGACATGCCGACGATTCTCCCCGACTCGCCCGACGAGCCGCCCTACGAGGCCATCGCGGATGCCGACCCCGACGTCATCCTCGCCGTCTACTCCGGCATCACCGAGGAGCAGTACGACACGCTGTCGCAGATCGCGCCCGTCGTCGCCTACCCGGGCGAGGCATGGAGCACGCCGTGGCGTGACGTCATCACCACGGTCGGCAAGGCGCTCGGCAAGTCGTCTGAGGCCTCCGCTCTTCTGGATGACATCGATGGGCAGCTCGCGGATGCCGCCGCCGCGCATCCGGAGTTCAAGGGCAAGTCGATCGCGGCCGTGTGGGACACCGCAGGCACCTTCTACGTCTACAAGAAGGCCGACCCGCGCGTCGAGTTCCTGCTCGACCTCGGCTTTGTGAACGCCCCGGCCGTCGATGAGCTCGCGAACGGCGACGCCACCTTCTACTACACGCTGAGCTACGAGCAGCTCGACAAGCTGCAGTCCGACGTGCTGCTGAGCTACTCAAACTCGCAGGACGAAGCGGATGCGTTCCTGGCCGCCCCGCAGACCTCCGTCATTCCCGCCGTCGCGGCCGGGCATGTGGCGCAGGTCGTGGGCACCTCGTACGTGTCGGCGGTGTCGCCGCCCACCGCGCTGTCGCTGCCGTGGGGGCTCGACGAGCTGGTGAACGCGCTGGCATCGGCGACCGCCGCGAAGTAGCTGCAGCTCGCCACGCGCGAGGCAGGGCATTCGACGCCGCGGCGGTGACATACTCGTCGAATGGTGGAGCGAAGCTTTTCCGACCCCGAATCCATGGTCGGGGCGACTGCCGCTGAGGTGGCGGCGATGAAGCCTGAGGGGTGGCTGATGCTCCCGTTCCCCGACGGGCGGCAGGGTTTCCACCTGCTCGACCCGGGGCACCCGGCCGGCGTGTCGGGCAGCATCTCGTTCCATTTCGGCACCCCCGGTTATCGCACGTTCACGGTTCGGCCCTCGCCCGCAGAATTCGTGCTGAACGAAGCGCTCGAGTTGCCTGCACTGGGCACATTGGCCCGGGACTTCGCGAGTGATTCGGAGGGTCGGCCCACCGCAGCGGACATCTCGGTTCTCGCGGGGACGATCGGCAAGCTCATCCGCTCCCGACTGCTTCGCGTTTGGGAAGACTTGCTGGACGATGAACCGGCGAGGCTCCTCAGGAGGCGAGATGCGGTGATCGCGGTCGCGAGTCAATTGAACGGAGTGGTCAGTTCCGGGGACGGAAGCGGTGAGCGTGCAGCATCGGTACTCTTCGTCGACGCAACCGAGAAGGGCCGCCGAGTTCTCCGGAAGTCGGATACGGCACCCCGCGGTTCCAAATGGCACTGACCGCTGCTCGTGCGCATTGCGGCCCCAGGACCCCTGCGCCTCAGAGCGCCTCGCCCACCGACTCCGTGCCCGCGTAGAAGAGCTCGATCGCGGCGCCACCCGCGACGGCGGCGAAAGAGGACGGGTCGATGGGCTGCGGTGCGCTGTAGGAGAACTCGTAGACGCCGGTCAGCGGGTCGTAGTGTCCGCCCGCCGATGAGTTCGGGCCGGTCGCTCGAACCACGTCGATCATCGCACCCAGCACGGCGTTGGACTCGTCGAGCGTGGGGCCGCGGTGCAGGGCGACTTCGACCTGCAGCGGGGCGTTCTCGAGAAGCGCCCACACCGCATCCGGAACCTCGCCCTGCAGGACGATCTGCGCGTGCGGCGTCTGGTCGTCTCGCCACTCGGCTTGGACCAGGCTCGCGGGGTAGTCGAACGTGAGCGTCGTGTTCAGCTCGGAGAGCTGCTCGATCACGCCGGGCGAGTCGGCGCCGACGATGCGGCGCTCGACGATCGGCGTGGGCGAGGTGGCGGGAATGCTCACGCGTTGAGGCGCGGGCGATGCCGTCGGCACGGGAACGGCGGAGGAGGGCGCGCTCGCGTCATCGATCGCCGCGCTGCAGCCGGATGCCCCCAACGGCACAGGCCCCCGCGATGACTCTAGAGGTTCCCCGGGACCGAGC
>BADC01000781.1 GCA_000333435.1 Corynebacterium-like bacterium B27
CGTCGACACCACCGCGGCCACCGCGCCGGCGGTGTTCGCGCGGAGCGTTCCCGCGCAGACCGGCGACCTCACCTTCTCGTTCCGCTTCCTGCATCGCGCGTCGCACGTGCCGTATTTCGTGAAGCATTTCCAGGAGCGAGGCTGCGCGGACTTGGCTGCGATTACAGCAAAGTCCGCGAGTTCGATCTAATCCAAAACAGGATGCTTACTGCCGTCGACCCTGACGATAGGCAGCCACGTCGAGAGCGTCGCTCCGAGGCTCTTCACGAGTCGATCGCCCATCACGCACAGCGTCCGCTCCCACGGATGCCCGAACGTTCCTTCGCGGAGATCTACGGTCATGAAGGCGTAGTAGTCGCCATCGGGGTACACGGTCGGTTGGCCGTTGATTGGATCATCGCTGTACGGGTTCAAGGCCTCGTCTGCCGGCGAAAGCGACCAGGTCGGATGCTGCCAGTCGAGCACGACCATCGGCTCTCCGGCGAGTTCGTAGACGAAGCAGCGCTGCGCTTCACTGTTGATCGCGCGCACCGCAACCGCTCGGGTCGCCCCATCAGGAATGACTGAGAGATCGAACGTGAGCGAAGGAGTGGGTTCCTGGATGGCCGGCCACGTCGACGGCGACACGCCCGGCCGAAAGCCGTACAGCTCGTCGAACGCGTCCCAGATCGCTCGGTAAGCCCCATCATCGAGCTCGCGCCATCCAGCGCGGTTGCCATTCGGATACGACGAGTCGTTCACAGCGTCGGCCCCTCAAGCATCCGGCTCGTCGTCAGATTCGACATAGATCGTCCCGAACAAGGGAACACCGAGCTCGGCGAGCGCGCTCAGCAACTCGGCGGGAAGCACGAATCCGCCCTGCGTCGAATCGGAGTCCGCTGACCACCAGATCGCCGCATCGCAGTCTGCCGGAAGGTTCTGAACCTTACCTGCCGCGGGACGCATGATCGACACGAGTTCTGCCAGTGCGGCGCTACCGGTCTGGTCCTCCTCGGTGTTGCCGAGTCGAGGACCATCAACGCCCCAGTAGTGGCGGGAGCGAGGCTTTCCGAGCCCGCGACCTTCGCCGATCCGGCCAACCTTGGTGGGCTGCAGCCCGAGGGCTTCAGTGATCCGATCCGGGTCGGTCTCCGTGGAGTGAATCGAGAATGATGCTCGTGCGAACTGAATCATGGCGCCCTCAAAACGGAGGTCACTTCATCCTGTAGTTCAGGTTCAGCCTGTTCTTGCTGGGCTTCGAATGGAAATGGAAGACGTGCTTCATGACGGCTTTGTTGAAGGTAATCATTCCAGCGACGACGCCAAGAGCCAGAGCGAAGGCAACGATCGAGATGACGATCCCAGCGACGTCCATTCCCGGAGTCTACCTTCGGAGTGGTTCCCGTCCCGGCATACGCAGTTGGAGGCGGTGACCGTTGTACTGTTCGCTCGGGGAAGCGTCAGTCGACTTGGACATCTACGACGGTGCGGCAGCTTCGCGACGTTCCGGCTCAGTTGGACAATTCGGATAGACGGGTGGCGCGCCCGAGTTCACGCGGGTCCGGTGAGAACGACCTCCAGCGAGTGGGCTTCGAGCGTGATGGTGCCGAAATCACCCTCGAGGTGGAACGTCGTTCCCATCCGGTCGAAGTTGTCGAAGTGTCCCCAATCGTTCGCCCCCGAGGCATCCGTCGCCGGCGCCGCTCCCATGCCTCGCCAGACCACGGATGTGACACCCGAGAATCGGATCGTGCCCCGCCGGAAATACGCGTACTCAGCCTCGCGGGGTGGGCGCCGCTCGGGATGTTCTGTGGCAAATGCGAGGTCAACCTCGAACTCGACGAGGCCCGGGCGCACCTGAATTCCTGCCACCCAACTCTCCTCTAGAACAAAGTGCTCAAGGGCGGGCAAGCTCATGTAGTTCGACACAGCGTGAGCGTATCGGTCGTTGAAGCAGCAGTGCTCTCGGCGTCGGGCACACTCGTGCCAGGATTCTCAGATGCACGATGAACTGAGGCTATCGGGGATCCACAAATCGACTGTCATCGTGTCCGCCAACAGTGCTCAAGTATTCACGTCGTATCCCACCGTGACCCCGGATTGCGCAGGTATCCGTGACTGAGCAGGCGATGTCCGGCAGAAGGGCCCTGCGACTGTCCGTCGATTACGGCCAGAAATGGCCGCTCAACGACAACATGCTCGCCGGGCCGAGCATCCCCTGGGATGAGATCATCACGGCCGATCTGAAGACGCGACTCCTCGATTGGGCGACGTTCTTCCGCACCCGCGCCAACGAGGACACCGGTCTTTTCGGGTCCGAAGAGCGACGCCGCTGGTTTCAAGTCGAAGGCTTCAGGCTTCTGAAGGAGCTCAAAGAGCAGGCCCGTGACCGGTTCGATTTCACGATCGACCTCTGGTTCTGACCCTCCCCGCGCCGTGGGCTACCTGACCTCACCTGCGCCGGTCCATGGGTGTCGCCTTTCCGAATCCCCTTCCGGTCGAAGGGCGAGCGTGGCCACCTCCACCCGGCCGACGCCGATCGGATGGCACCTCGTTGCTGTCGACTTCGATGCCCTGTGTGACATGCTGCATTCGTCGAACCATTGGAGGACGGGTGTCGAGTGAGCGCCACGGAGCACGAGCTGGTGCCCTGTGGGTTGTGATCGTCGCAGCGTTTCTTGGTGTCGCCGGCATTCTTGCTGTCGCCACTTTGGGTTCACCTGTAGACCAAGCGACGTCTGAGATCCCGACGTCGAGCTCGACGTCATCGTGGCCGATCGTGACCCAAATCGCGGCCACATCCACGACTGCGCCGACCGCTGAAGAAAGCGAGGCTGTAATCGACGGCTACATGAGCGCGCTGGGTCACAAGGGCGGCGTGGGTGGCTACTACCCTGACCGAAAGATGATCGTGTTCGAGTATTACGGCACCGACCGGGCTGATGATGAAGTCCTGAAAGACCTGGCAGGCGGGTTTGCGGTGGAAGTTCGATTCTGGGGAGACAGACCGGGACCTCAGACCTAATTCGATGAGGAAGCTCAGATCCTCATGCACGATCCGGATCGGTCTCGGTGGAGCGTATCGAGAAGGATGCTCGTGCCCACTGAATCGTGATGTCCTCAAACCGGGCGTCACTTCACTCGGTACTTCACATTGAGGCCATCCTTGCTGGGCTTCGCGTGGATGAAAGCCGTGCTTTCCCCTTTGGAAGCGGAACGATATCCGACTGGAGTCAGTGGGGGCTGCCGAACGAAGTCCGCTCGGCTCTGTCCTTAAGAGCCGCGGGCGACCTCCGTCAGTCGAGAGTCAACGCCCTGCTGGCGGGGGAGTATCGCAAGATCGGCGGCCCACTCGCACCCTCCTCAAGGATGACCACGTCTCCACCGAGCTCGTCGCCGAGTCTCTTCATGAGGTCCGCCAGGGCGTCCATCGCCGCCTGGTCGACGAACTCCCGCAGGTCGATGTCGAAGTAGACCATGTCCGGACCGGGAAAGAAGTTCACCTGCACCCCCTCGGCCGGCCAAACGGCGATGCTCTCACCCTCAGGCATTTCGTGCCACGTCCGCGGTAACGGTGAAACGTGGTCGTGGCGGGTCACCCGCCAGCCGCCAGCGCGCAGCAGTGCGAAGACGCTGTCCCAATCGGCTTCCGAGGTTCCGAGCACCTCGCCGTCCGGGAGGATGCCCGGTGATTCACCGAACGCCTCTCGGAATCGCGCGTAATCGATGCCTGACGTCACGTCACCATGATGGCGCAGAGCAGTGATTCTCGTGTCATTGCGACCGGCAGAGGATCTCTGCAAAGCGGCAGTCGCGATGGTCGTGATCCCAGCCATCGCGATACGGCTACCAGGATTCTCAGCTGAGATCGCGCCCATTGAGGGGAGCCTCCTGGTCCCGCAGTCGCCGGTTAAGCCCAATGGTTCCAACAGCGGGGTCGACACAGATATTGCTGCCTTCCACTTGCACAGACGCATTTCCGCGGCCAGTCATTGCAACGCTTGGCCAGGTAGTGCTGGGGCGGCGCGGCGGAGAAGTGTCGTTCGAAGAATGACCAGGGCGTTGAGCCGACAATTGTCCGCGTCGCTGCCTAAACTACTTTCGAACACCCCGGATCCGTCCCTGTAGTCCTCCTCGGAGGGCCGATCACACGGCCGGGGTTTTGCTTTTGCGCCCGCGCCGAATGCGAGTGCTCGTATCTAGCGAGTCGTGGGCTCGCCATCTGTCGGCACTCTCCGCCCCGGCTCGGCCAGCCTTCTCGCCTCATCGTGTTCGAGGTAGCGCACAACTATCCCGGCGGCCAGGAGGGATGCGCCAAAGGCCGGCAGCACGGCGGATAGGAACTGCACAACGACTTCGATTGCCACAAGCGCACCCTGGTTCGACTGGACGCCCGCGTCCAACACCGAGTATCCGACGGCTGGAGTGACGATCATCAGCACTGCCGACAACGTAACCGTGGCTGCACCGATGACGATCATGCGATTACCAAGTCTCAACAGATCTCCTCCTGGCTTTTCTCGGTTCGATCCGACACTTACGCAAATGCCGTGTCAGAGAGGATGCTTCCTCATACTGAGTGATCCTCAGTAAAGCATGGTGATCTGGGAGGCACACAAAATGAAGCGAACTAGCGCAAGCATCAGCCGTTTGATTGTGATTTCGGCGACCGCCAGCGCATCGATACTGGGCTTGGCGACTGCCCCAGCGGCATTGTAAGTGGAGTGTTGGTGACTGGGCTGCTGCGCCCAGAAGGGAAGGATTGGCGCCATGTCGCGCTGTTCTTCCTGGCGTTCGAGCATGCCCAGCCATTCATGCTCTCCGGCATGCCGCTCCGAGTGTTCGAAGGGCTTCAGATGGTCGCTGTTGGCGAGATCTCCACCTCCGCGGCTGAACCGTTGGGGTAGCTATTGGAACAGACGAAGGAAGCGCTCGACGAGCAAAGCGTAACTCTCGAGGTCGAGGGCTTCGTCCACTCCGACTGCGTCGACGATTTCGCGGCCGTCCCGCGGGTCGTAGAACGTCAAGTCGGTCCAGCCGCCATCGAAGAGCACGAGGCTTCCTTCCGCTCCATTCCGCCCTGCCCGGATGCCGAATGACACGGGACTGGTCATAGAACGCCGATCGGTCTGCAGGTCCTGTGGCCACGGCTGATCAGCGTCCCGCCAGGTGAACGGATCAACGTCCAGATCGGTCAACGTGAGCGCAGCGATCTTCGCCAAGGCGGCCTCTGCAGCCAGGTCCAAGTCAATTCGGCGATCCACTTCAGAACGATATCTCTCTCGATGTGGGCCGCGGTCACTCCGCGTGACATCCGGTGAGGTCTAGCGACCCGCCTGCTCATCATCTTTCGGCGTCCCGCACACTTTCAATGATCGACTAGATTGCCGACATGCCGATCTTTCGCCGCCACGCGAGCCTGACGGGTGAATGGCGGGATGGTCGCCTTCAGCCGTCTCTGTTGGCCAGCGACGTGGATGCAAAGGTCTGGTTTGCACTTCCCGATGAGGGCGAGCAGGTCTGGGAGGCGCTGAACGCTCGCACGATCGACGCCGATACCTTCGAGCTCCGAGGAGTTCCCGCGTTGGCCTACGGCGTCCGATTCGGCGACGCGGTGTCCGTCGTGCGTTCGCTCGAAGGATCTCTTGTCGTTGACGGGATACGCGTACCGAGCACGTCAGCGACCTTCAGGATTTGGATCGCGGACGATGCCAAGTCCACTTGGCAGCCCCTGGCGGAGGCATTCGCGAAACTCGGCTGTCTAGTTGACGTGTACTCCACCCGGCTAATAGCGCTCGCGTGTCCTATGGCAGACGTTGACGTGGTGCGAGCAGAACTCGAAGCCCGATCGGAGGCCTCGGGGATTTCGTGGGAGCAGAGCGCGTAGGTCCGCGCACTGCAGCCATTTCGTAGCATCCCTGCGCGCATCTCAATTGCGACCGGCGCTCCTCGTCTATTCGGACGCGTCGATGACCGCCTGCAGCAGGAGTGCATAGCCGTGCAACTTAGCAGCGAACCGACTGGATTCAGGACCGGCTGGCAGCTCGGCGGTGATGGCAAGGATGCTACTCAGCTCAGCCCGGGCTTGCGTGGGGATCTGCAGCGCTCGTCCATCGCTATCGTGCTTGAGAACTGGGATCGCAAGCTCGGCGATCATGGCGTCGACATATGCCAACTGGCTCTTGAATTCGTCGAGTTGGTCGTCGAATGCATCGCCCGACGACCAACTCGGGAAAGCCGCCGCTTGCCATATTGCGCAGGCCGTCCTCAACTGTTCGGCTGATCTGGCTGGTGGCTCACTCACAGTGCTCGACTCCGCCTCGATGGCGACGCCTCAAAAGCCTCGTGAGACGTAGAACGATGTCGGCGTGCACGTGTACGTCGCGCCATTTATCTGGTGGACGCCGTCTCCGAGTCGGGCGCACGTTTGCGCAGCGTCGATCAGAGTCGGAACGATCAGCATCACAATGATCGCTGTGATCAAGACGCCGATGCCGGCGATGATGATTCCTGCGAGAGCGAACCCGTTATTGAATCCGCGTCGCTTCGACTTCGTGAATGCGATGATGCTGATGATGAGACCAGCAATGTCCAGCACGCCGATGAAGGATAGGGCGAAACCCACCACCCCGAGAACGAAGTTCGGGTCCTTGGGCGGCATCTCAACTGTCGATGGTGAGACCTCGGTGGCCGGCTGACTCTGGTTGCTCATGTTCCCCCTGATTAGCTCCCTGCACCCTGAATGTAGCTGTCCTGGCCCCTTCCTCGCCAACCGTCATCTCACACAAGCAACCACTTTCGCCGAACTAATCTGGCGATTCGCACGCGCAGCCCATCGATTGTGGAGCCCCCGACCGTGCCCGCAGCAACTGTGAGACTCCCGGACCGGGCCGGCTCGAACGGGACAGCCCACCCTCACCAACTGCGGGCTGGACGCATCTTACGGGGTAGACGCGCCTTGGGCGGGCTCAACTGCAGAGCCCACTTCAAGCCCGACAGCTGTCGTGACACGGATGCCTGCCGTCGCACGATGGCCCCGAAGGCTAATGAGCTCTGGTCGGACTTCGTTCGGGCTACCGCGCCGTGATCATGCAAGGCGCTGGCAAGACGCGAGGCGCCCCGTCAGTTGTCCAGTAGTACTCGAAGCTGCTGATTCTGCCCGCTTGAAGCCAAATCATGACGCCGCCGATACAGACGTCACCGTCGAACACGTCGCGTTCCGTCGGCGCAAGAATTCCGTCCGGGCGGGGGATAGGCGGTAGCTCCGCGTCTATACCGATGTCGAAGCTCAGCGAACCGTCGAACCACCACCCTTCGTGCGTAGCCGCGCGGAGCTGTGATCGAGCCTGCTCCGACCCCTCCCATTCACCCTCAATCAGGGAGACGAGTAGCGCATGCTCCTCCGCAGAGAGAGCTCTAGATGATGTCGTCACTCGTCGATTTCCACTTCGCGCGGCACAACCGGCCCGAAGATCGCCTCACCGCCTCCAGGGGTCGCCACCGCCATCTCGCCGTTTCCTCGGGACAACGTCCAAGCCTCAAAGCGAGTGTCCGGTGGAACTCTGATCTCCGTCCCATTCGAGAATCGAAGCTCTAATCTCCCGTTGCCCAGGCAGTCGCCATCGACGGATGCCTGGTGCAGCTTCAGCAGTTCGTCGGAATGGCTCGGCGCTTCAGGGTCGATCAGTCGAGGTCCAACGTCCGGCGAGACCAATTCGAAGGGTGTTTCGATTCGCATCGCGCTGCCGTCGGTCACGATGGTGAACGCGAAGTCGAAGCGGAGCTGGGTGACGGCGTCGCCGCGAATCGCGAGGACGACGGCGTCGGTCGAATGGACGGTCATCTAGTCATCATTGTGCGGCTCGGAGTGATCTCTACGTGATTTCGAATTGTGAAGCCAGGCTTCGACACGCATTGCGCGGATTGGGCACCTGGGCAGGTTTACGCCCTACCGGTTGTCATTCGTCACAATAGACGGAGGAAGTACATGCAGCAGGTCACCATCTTCGACCTGGATATCCAACGTCGTTTCCGAGGGGGTGTAACCCGCGAACTCCATGCTATCCACTGCTGTTGCAGAGACGGTGACGAGGTCTTGCTGTGTGGAGGAACTTGGAACTCGAACAACAACGTCGATGACGCACTGACCCGCCGTGCCGGTGCCGGCAGGATGCACTGAAGCCGTGTCAATGCCCTCCTTGTCGCTGAGGTACGTTTCAAACGACACTGCTCGTTCGGCGCAGCGCAAGTCGCTCTCTCCGACGTAGTCCCCGAATTGGACACATCCGCAGAGCGACCCGACCGCAATGGAGCAGACGGTGGCAGCGAGAACGATCCGCACCTTCGTCAATTCGCCCGCCCTCCTTTGGGCCACTAGCAACAACCACAATCGACCTTGCTAGAGGGGGGCAAAGGCGCAGCTCGACGAACCGATCGTT
>BADC01000780.1 GCA_000333435.1 Corynebacterium-like bacterium B27
TCAACGACCGTCGCACCGAGTGGGGGCCCTTCGACGCCATCGGCGACGTGCACGGGTGCCGTTCCGAGCTCGAGGCGCTGCTCGGAAAGCTCGGCTACGAGCTCGTTCGCGATGACGACGGCCGGCCCGTCGACGCCGTCCACCCGGATGGTCGACGGGTGATCTTCCTTGGCGACCTCGTCGATCGCGGGCCCGACACTCCTGGCGTGCTGCGGCTCGCCATGGGCATGGTGGCGGCCGGGCACGCCTTGGCGGTGCCCGGCAACCACGAAGCGAAGCTCGTGCGCGCGCTCGAGGGCAAGAAGACCCAGGTGAGTCACGGCCTCGCTGAGACGCTCGCCCAGCTCTCCGACGAGACGGATGCGTTCCGCAAGCAGGTACTGGAGTTCTGCCGCGACCTCGTCTCGCACTTGGTGCTCGACGAGGGTCGGCTGGTCGTGGCGCACGCGGGGCTGATCGAGAAGTACCAGGGGCGGGCATCCGGTCGCGTGCGCGCGTTCGCGTTGTTCGGCGACACGACGGGGGAGACCGACGAGTACGGGCTGCCGGTGCGGTTGCCGTGGGCCGATGACTACCGCGGCACGGCGATGGTGCTCTACGGCCACGTGCCGACGCTCGAGGCAGAGTGGGTGAACGGCACCATGTGCCTCGACACCGGATGCGTGTTCGGCGGCAAGCTCAGCGCCCTCCGGTACCCCGAGAAGGAGCTGGTCGATGTGCCGGCCGAGCAGGTCTGGTACGAACCGACCGTGCCGCTGGCGCACCGCGGCGCCGGCAGTGCGTCGTCGGCGCCGGGCGCAACACGTGACCCCGGCGTCCTTCGCATCGACGACGTGCTGGGCAAGCAGGTGGTGGAGACCCGGGCGTTCGGCAACGTGGGCATCCGCGAGGACAACGCGGCGGGTGCGCTCGAGGTCATGAGCCGCTTTGCGACCGACCCGCGCCGGCTCGTGTACCTGCCGCCGACCATGAGCCCGCCGACGGTGTCGAAGCGGGAAGGTGTGCTCGAGCATCCGGCCGAAGCATTCGAGGCGTACCGAAAGGAGGGGCTGGACCGTGTGATCTGCGAGGAGAAGCACATGGGTTCGCGCGCCGTCGTCCTGCTGACGCGTGACGCCTCGCGATTCAGCGCGCCGGAGGGATGGCGTGGGGCGGTTCACACCCGGACCGGTCGGTCGTTCTTCGATGAGCCGACGACGGAGGAGTTCCTGGCGCGTCTGGACCGCGCGGTCGAGACCGCGGGGCTGTGGGCGGAGTTGGAGGCATCCTGGTTGCTCTTCGACGCCGAGTTGCTGCCCTGGTCGCTCAAGGCGGGGGCGATGATCCGGGAGCAGTATGCGAGCGTCGCGGCGGCTGCGACATCCGCGCTTCCGGCCGCTGCGCGTGTTCTGCAGACGACGGCCGGCCGCGGTGTCGATGTGGCCGGGTTGCTGGCGCGCACCGAGCGCCGCGCATCGAATGCCGAGCGTTACCGCGACGCCTACCGGCGGTACAGCCAGCGGGTGTCGGGACTCGACGGCGTGCAGCTCGCGCCGTTCCAGCTCCTCGCGTCGGAGGGTGCCAGTCATCTGGGGCGGGAGCACGCCTGGCATCTCGCGGTGGCCGATCGTCTCGCGGATGCGGACGGCGAGTTCATCCGTCGCACCCGTCGCATCGGGGTCGATCTGTCGTCGCCGGAGTCGGAAGCGGCGGCGACGCGATGGTGGGAAGAACTCACGGCGGAGGGCGGCGAGGGCATGGTGGTGAAGCCGCTGGCCGGTCTGGTGCGTGGCACCCGGTCGCTCGCGCAGCCGGGCATCAAGGTTCGCGGGGCGGAGTACCTGCGCATCATCTACGGGCCCGACTACCTCGATCCGGCGAACCTGGCGCGGCTCCGCGACCGCGACGTCGGGCACAAGCGCTCGATGGCTCTGCGGGAGTACGCGCTCGGTGTCGAGGCCGTGGAGCGGTTCGTCGCCGAGGAGCCGCTGTGGCGCGTGCACCAGGCGGTGTTCGGCGTTCTCGCGATGGAGTCCGAGCCCGTGGACCCGAGACTGTGACCGTGCGAACGCAGGGGTTCCTCGGGCCCATCACACCGCAGCCCTGGGGCGAGCTGCTCGACCATTTCGACGGCTTGGCCGCCCAGAACACCCTGTTCGACCCTCTGGCCGCCATCATCCACAGCGTCATCGAGAGCGGCGACTCGGATGCTCTCGCCGCGAGCACCTCGATGCACGACCTGATCGTCGTCACCGCGCCGCCCCCGGAGCCGCCCTTCGACGTGCTGCGGATCTCGGTGGCCGGGTCTCTTCAGACGACCGCAGACGGCCAGGTGCGGATTCGCCACCTCACCGTGAGCGGTCACGATGACGACATCACGCGAACCGCGGGTGAGGCCGTGAACTTGTTCTGGCGCTTCGTCGCCGAGAAATTCGGAGTGCTGGGCGCCCGCTAACGCTCCTCGGCGGTTGTAGTGGAGGGTACCTCGACCACGAAGAAGAGGAAGCCGGGCGACGTCGATTGCCGCTCGAAGTCTTCGGGGAAGCGTTCGCGCGAACAAGGCTCGGGCTGCGGCGACTACAGGCTCCGCAGCTCGCCGCGCACGATGGAGTCGCCCGAGTGGGTCGGGTCGCCGTTGTCCGGCTCGGCGGAGACGTCGACGAGCGCGTACTGTGCCAGATCGACGCCCGTAGGGATGTCGAATCGCCCCGAGGTGCCGTCGAGGAAACCGATGCTGATCAGGCCCGTTCCGTCGGTGCGGATGAGCCAGACCTCGCGCAGGGGCGCATCCGGGGTGCCCGCATCCGTCGCCGGGTCGACGTCGACGACCACCTGGCGCGTGCCGTCGGCGCGCTGCTCCACCACCGCGCTGCCGCTCGCGGCAGGCCACTCGGGGAAGGGCTCGAGATCTGCGGCCGCGATCGGCGCCGCATCGCTCTGCTGCGCGGATTGCCACCACACGCCGACGCCGACACCGCCCACCAGCCCGACGACGAGCGCCGCGGCCGCGAGCGGAACCCAGAACCGCGCGCGCCGCAGGCCGCGGATCGGACGGACGGGAGCGAGGATCGGGGCCGCACTCCGGTCGTCATCGGGCGCATCATCCGCAGCCGGCGTCGCAACCGGCGCCGCAGCCGGGCTGACCACGGCGAGCGGCGCGCCGAGGCCGAGTCCGAGTTCGGCCTGGATGCGCGTCCACACCTCAGCGGGCGGGGCCACCAGCTCGGTTCCGCGGGCGTCGCGGGCGAGCTGTCCGGCACGCGCGAACGCGTCGAGTTCGGCCGCGCACACGTGGCACTCGGCGAGGTGCGCGGTCTCTGCGGCATCCGGTTCGTCGTCGGACATCGCGAAGGACGCCATGCGTTCAGAATCGATATGGGTCATCACTCACCTCCAAACGTGTTCGTAGCCGAACCAGACTTCGACGGATGTGACTTTTCACCGTGCCGAGCGGCAAGCCGAGGATATCGGCGATCTGGGCGTGCGTGAGGTCGTCGTAGAAGGCCAATTTCATGACTTTCTGCGGAACCGGCTCGAGGCGCTCCAGCTCGGCGGCCATCATCATCCGGTCGGCGACCTCCGCCACGTCGGCGATCGCGGCGCCGCCCGTGGTGGTCGCCTCCGCGGCGTACGCCTCCTCGGATCGGCGGCGCCGGGCGCGCGCCTCGTGCGCATCGGCGATGCGATGGCGGGTGATGCCCACCAGCCACCCGGCCAGCCTCGACCGCGCCGGGTCGTACCGCTCACGGCTGCGCCACGCGTCGACGAACACCTTCTGCGTCACGTCCTCGGCTTCGTGCGCATCGCCGATCGACCGCAGCGCCAGCGTGTGCACGAGCGGCGACCAGCGGGCGTAGGCCTCCGCGAGCGCGCTCTCGTCGCCGTCGCGGAAGGCGTCGGCGATGGCCTGCTCGTCGCTCGGGATGCTCGGGATGCTCGGGGTCTCGGTCACGGGCGTGCGGAACCTCCTGCTCCGGTTCGCGTCGTCGCGCTGGGGCTGTGTCTGTCGGGGCTCGGCGCCGTGGGGCGCGCTCACCGTGTTGTAGAGCATACGGGGCCTCGGCTCAGCCGGTCGGTACGGCGGTCACGATCACGTTGCTGAGGTAGTGGCCGGTGTCGTAGTCGAACTCGCCGCCGCAGGTGATGAGCGTCAGGCGCACCGGCCCGGTGCGATCGAACACCTGCGCCCAGTCGATGCCGGACTTGTCCGCCACGGTGACGCTCTGCACGGCGAAGGTCGCGACCTGCCCGTCGGCGCCGGTGACGGTGACGGGGGTGCCTACGGGCGCATCCCGGAGTCTCGCGAACGATCCGAGGCCGTATTCGAGCGAGTCGACGTGGGCGGCGATGACGGCGGCGCCCGCCGGGCTCCAGGGGGAGGGGCCGTAGCGGTACCAGGATGCGACGGCGGGGTCGGCGGGCAGGGCGAGCGCGCCCGCGTCGTCGAGGCCCTCGGCTTCCACAGTGACGTCGATGCCGAGCGAGGCGACCTCCACGCGCACGGGTTCGACGGTGGCGACGGATTCTTGGGCCGAGATGTCCGCGTTCGTCAGGGGCACCGGGGTGCCCGAGGGTGTCTGGGGGAGTGCCGTCGGGGTCGGTGCGGGGGTGGAGGTGGTAGGCGGTGGTGCGGCGACGACGGGTGTCGGCGTCGGGGCGCCGGCCGCGCATCCGCTCAGCAGCGCGCAGCTCAGCGCGACCACCGACGCGATGATCGCACCGGTGGTCGCGCGGGGCGGGGCGGGAACCCCGGCAGGGGCGGCGGTCGCCTCTGCCGGGGTCCGTCGGGGTCGCATCCGGGTCAGCGGCCGGACTTCGCGACCGCTCGCTGCCGCAGCGCCACTCCGCCGATGGCGGCGAGCAGGGCGATGGCGGCGGCGCCGATCCACAGGGGAGCCGAGGCATCCGGGCGGTTGGTGGCGGCGAGCCCGGCATTGCCGGCGGGTACGCCGCCCGGGTTCGAGTGCAGGCCGTCGATCGTCTGCACCGCGAGGGCGAGGTTGCCGTCTTCGAGGCTGCCCCAGGCGTAGACGATGGTGTTCACGCCTTCGGCGACGGTGACGTCGGCCGGGCCGATCACGGGGTCGGTCGTTCCGGTGGCGGCGACGGATGCGGACACGGTGCCCGCAGGCAGGGTCAGCACCGCTTCGGCCGGGTTGGCCAGGTTGGTGATGACGGGTGCTCCGCCGGCGAGCACGTCGACGGCGGGGGCGGCCGCGTCGTGACGCACGGTCAGGCGGCCCTGCCCGGCTGCGATGGTGGAGGTGTCGTTGGTGTAGAGGGTCGCGGTCGGTGTGCCGGCGGGGTCGAGGTGTGCGACGGCGGTGTAGTTGCCGTTCGCGGCCAAGGGCAGATCGATCGGCCCGATGATGGGCGCGCTCGCGTCGGCCGCGTCGGATGCGGTGATGGCGACGCTGTAGGTGCCGGCAGGCAGGGCCAGCGGGCCGGCGAGGGTGCCCGGCGTGAAGTCGTCGAGCGTCAGGGCGCCGTTGACGTAGACGTCGACGGTGACGCCGGGAACGGCGTGCAGCACCGAGAGTTGGGCGTCGCCGTCGGCGGCGGTGGCGGGGAGCGCCCCGCCGAGGGCGATGAGTGCGCCGGCTGCGATGCCGGCGACGAGGGTCTTGCGCATGAGTACCTCCTGATCGGGCCCGGGGGCCGGAGAAAACTGCTGACACCCTCTCCTTCTGTCGCACGGGCGGGTTTGGATGCACCCGGGGCGAAAAAAACTTGCCGCATCCCGTCTCGCTAGGCTCTGGCCATGGGAGCGACCGCGTTACGGATCGTCCCGCTCAGCGATGGACAGGGCGGCATGATCGAGGTCTCCGACGACGGTGCCGTCTGCGGGTGGCTCTATTACTCGCTCTACGCGGACGGAGCCGCGTGGGTCGACATGGTGGAGGTAGCCCTCGAACACCGTCGCCAGGGGTTGGCGAGCGCGATGCTCACGTTGCTCGTCGACAGCCATCCAGACGTCACCGTCTATCACGCGGCGGTGGCCAACGACGAGAGCCAGGCGCTGTTCGACTCGATGGCCCGCGCGCGCCCGGACCTGACCTTCGACCTCGTCTGACCGGACGCCGGCGGTCCACCACGATGCCGCGGCAGATTGAAACTTGGTCAGTGAATCGATAGGGTCTCGAGCACTTTCTGAAGGAGATTCGTGCCAGCTCGCAGCGTGAGATATCGGATGTTCGCAGGCGTTGCGATTGCCGTGGCACTTGCTGCATTGGCTGGCTGTGCCGGACAAGCGGAGGTCTCCGAAACCTCCGTTGCGTCGCCGACACAGCAGTCACCCGAGCTTCCTGAGCCCATTCCGACGCCGCCGCTGAACGACGGTGCGGGCGAGTTGTCGGGAGAGGTCGTTACCGCACTGCTGAGCGTTCGGGAGGCAGCGCCCGCCATGTATCCCGGCAACTACGCCGGCATCGCCACGGGAACAGCCGAATCGAAGGACGTTCTGGTTCTCTTCCTGGCCGACTCCACTCCGGAGATCGAGACCGACCTGCGAACGCTCGCAAACCTCCCCGACGACAAGATCCGGTTCGAGCCGGCGTATCAGTCGCTCGAAGCCGCTCAGCGGATCGATCGGAACATCGCTGCAGCAGTACCCGCCCTCAGCGCGAAGGGCATCGAACTACAGACCTGGGGTGTGGGAGTGGACGGCGTCGAAGACATCGGCATGGACCACCCGACCGATGAACAGGTCGCGTACCTGTTCGAGAAATACGGGCCGTACCTGCGTATCGATCGGAACGTTGCTCCGGCTCGGCTCCTGTAGACGACCGTCCGCTAGCCGCGCGCGTTGGCACCCGAGCGAGGGCGCCGCCTCCGTTCAGCGGTCGGATTCGAGCGCGAGTGAGTTGTCGTCGGGGTCGCGGAACCAGGCGATCCGCCCGCCGGCATGCTCGGCGGACGCGCTGCCGCCCCGAGCGGACAGGAGTCGGTTACAGCGACCGATCCTGACGCGGATCGCGATCACGTTCCTCTGTGCGCATCCGAGTCGCGTCGGGGCTGAAGACGTCACCATCCAGGAGCCCGATGAGACCGAACACGCCGTTGATGAACATGCTTTGCTGTCCCGCGGCCACAAGGCGGCCGCGCCGTTTGAATGAGTACCAACGATTCAAGGTGTTACCGCCGCGGTGGACGAACCCATCCGGGGCGCTGTGGGTCGACTCCATCCGATGAACCGTCCAGCGGCGATGGTCGACGCGTTCGACGCGGTACGAAGACCCCGCAACTGAGATCACGTCGAAGCTCGTGAGCTCATCGAGTCCGGCGGTGTACGGGTCATCGAGCGTGACGCCATCCACAACCACTCGCCCGAAGCCGATGCCCATGTCGTCATCGTAGACACGCGCGGCGAGCCCTGCGGCGACCGCCAATGCCCGTTCTGGGCATCGTGATCGGTTCCCTCTACGCCGTGCGAGCGCGGACGATGACCCTCTTCGAGCGCGGGGGCACCCGCGCAGAGACGGGGGCGCAGGGACCAACCGTTAGACCGTGAGTTCGCCGGATGTCGCTGCTGTCGCCTTCCTCAGAGGAATCGAAGACTCTCCCCGACGCTCAACCTGCCGAGCGGGATGGCCGATCGACCGGCTGTCGGTTTCGGGGCGGGGAAGCCGAGCGCGATGGCATGTCGGGCGGTCCAGCCCGAGTCGGCTGAGACCAGCTCGGCGGCGATCCGCGAGTTGCTGTCGGGATAGAGGCTGGTGATGCACGAGCCCAAGCCCTGTTCGGCGGCGACGAGGGTGACCGATTGCGCGACCCGGCCGAGGTCGAATTCCGTGTCCAGTTGCTGTGACTCCGGGCTCAGGAGCACGAGGGCGACCGGCGCCGCCTCGAGGTGCCCGGCGTAAGCGCCGAGCCTGGAGAGCTGCGAGCGGATGTCGCGATCGTAGACCGCGACGAATCGCCACGGCTGCCGATTCCGTGCCGATCCGGTCCAGCGCGCCTGGTCGACGATGCGAGTCACCGTGCTCTGCGGAACGGGCGTCGCTTCGAACCTTCGAACCGAACGTCGGGCAATGAGGGAGCGGATTTCCACGTACTCATCCTGCATTGCAACTGCCCACTAGTTGACGTGGTTCCACGAAAGCGGATCATGCCTGGTCTACGCTCGTAGAGAAGCAAGGCGCCGGGAAGGTGCCGAACGAGAGCGGGGGCGCAGTGAGAGCAATCCGAACAGCCGTGGCTGCTATCACTCTCTCCGTGGTATTCCTGGCGACCGGATGCGCGACAAACGCCGGTGTGCCCACATCACAATCGGTCGCCGAGCCGGCACCCACGCCGAACGGTTCGTACATCACCATTCCGTCGACGACCGCGCGCCCTAGCGACCCGCCCTTGCCGAGTGACTACGACCAGGACACTAACAACGGACTCACGGCGCAGGAGGCGTCGCTCAACCAGCTGTGGGGCATAACGAATTCGGAGGTCGGCGCCGACGCCGCCCCCTCCGTTCTCGGGACGACCGGTGGCCTCACGGATTTCACGGCGGCGATCACGGCCCGGTGCTATCCAATTCGCACCGAAGCCGAGGTCAGCGAGCTCGAGCAACTCAGGATCGGTTACCAGAGTCTTCTCGGCACGGAGGCCGCCTTCGAGCCCGCACAGGCGTACTTCGAACGCGCAACCGAACTGTGCATGTGAACGCCCTACGCGAGCGGCATCACGACCCCGAGGTTCGATAGGCGGCTTGAGCGCTCGACTGCGGCTAAACCAGATCTTCGAACGACTCTTCCCCCGGTCTCCACACCATCCACGCGCGGTCCGCGAATCCGCTGAGCATCGCGATCTCCACGTACACCTCATCCAGTGTCGGATGCAGACGGATGCTGCCACGCTCGAACACGAGGCACACGCCGACCCCAGTTGCTTCACGCGTCTCGACGACCGTTGCGGGAACGAGCTTTCTCAGGGCATCCGCGTACCCCAGGTCCGGCTCGTGGAAGGTGACGCCATCCAGGGTCACTTCCGGCCAGACGCCGCAGTTCAGGAGCGGCTCGTCACCCTCGTCGTTGTCGAAGCGCAGCTGCACGTAGTTCATGACGAACTGCACGGAGTACATCTGGCACCCGACCAGGCGAGACAGAAGCTCGTTGGGAACGTAACTCACGGGCTTGCCGTCACGGGCGCTAGCTGTTCGGCGGACGTGTCGTCGCGGACTCGGCGAGCCACTTGTGGTGATCGCGGAGTCCGCTGCGCACGCCCAACCGAACGACCCAGTACAGCAGGAAGGCGACAACCGTGGCGCCCAGGACGTAGAGCGGGATCGCGACCAGCGTGATCAGCGTCAGAGGATCGATCATGTCTCCACGCTAGCGCGCCGCACCGATGCGCAGCCAAGGACCACGAGGTGGAACGATGTCGCCCAAGCGGTAAATACTGGAGCCACAATGATCGTTCGATGTGATCGCATCTTCGACGCGCAGGGCCTTCCGGTCGCCTCGAGCGCGTCGTTGACGGTGGGAGCGAGTTACCCGGTCATCGAATCCACGGTCGGGCACGGCGAAAGGGCGTGGTTCCGCATCATCGACGACAGGGGCGAATCCCCGCTGTTTTCTCCTGCGTTGTTCAGCGTCGTCGACGACTCCGTGTCCGTGAACTGGATCAGAACGGCCTGGGCCAACGGTAGCTTCGTCTTGGGACCGGCACGATGGGCGGAGCCGGGCTTTTGGAAAGCCTTCTACGACGACGATCCCGCCGCACTCAATGCGTACTACGACGAACTCGCGGTCATCCTGGAGCCGCATCCTGATTGGTGGGATCGGGCGCAGATCCACCCGGGTCGCTTGATCTCGGCCGAGCGGGTCGAAATCGCGATGGACTACGGCCAGTTCACCATCTCGGGCGGGGGAGAGTTCGACCCCCTCGACCTGGCTGAAGCCGCCATCGAGGCGCCGCCGAGCAGCGACGACGGGCACAGCATCGTCGTGCTGAGCCCGCATCAGAACAACTTCGCAATGCCAATCGATGTCGAGATCTGGAGCGGCAGACCGCTGGACGATCGAGGCGATTGGGAGCAAGTTTCTGAGCACGCACTTCTCGTCGAGGAGCCTGGGATCGTCGTTTCCTCCCCGACGCTCGACGAGCACAGGCACCCTCTGGCCTCCGGCGAATACCTCGTGGAGGTCAGTGGTCGAGGATTCGTGGCCATCGGATGGCCCGGGACGACCACCCCCAACGACACCTGGCGGGTGCGTCTATGGCCGCGATGGGGCCAGCGTCCGCGCAAGGCGAAAATCTGGTCGGGGCCGGACGCGACCGCCGCACGCGCATCGGATGATCGGCCCTGACAGAAGGCACCCCCCACTTCAGCATCGGAGAGTCCCTCGGCCTGCGTGCAGATACCCTCTTCTACGACGTCGCGGGGGTGGGGTGATCCACCGATTCCGCCCGCTGGCGACATCCGGGGTCTCCGCGCCTAGCCGCCCGCGCTGCGGGAGCCACGCTTAGAGCGGCCCGAGCACGTCGCGCACCGCGTCGTGCAACTCGAGCCCCTCCAGCACGGCGAGCAACTGCCGCTCTTCGTATCGGAAGTGGTTCTCCATGATCGCGGCCACACCCTCGAGGTGACGTTCGAGTTCGCTTGCGGATGCGCTCCGGTCGACGGCGACTCTGAGATCGCCGAGCAGCTGGCCGATCATCGAGTGATCCTGCTCGAGAGCGCGCAGCACGGGCGCAAGATCCGGATGCGCCTTCTCGAGCGCGGGGAAGAGCGCACGGTCTTCGCCCCGATGGTGACCGTCGAGTGCCGCGGAGAATCCGTGGCAGTACACCAGTAGATCGCGCCCAGCCTGCTCCGCAGACCCGTGCTCACGTGCAGCTTCGCGGGTGACGCGCAAGGCCTCACGGATGCGCCGGTGCACGGCGCGCAATTCAGTGCTCCAGGCGATCAGCCTGGTCGTGTCGCGCTCAGTCACGCGACGACGAAGGGAGAGATGCACGCATCAAGGTTCCTTCGGTTCGGCGCCTCCATGCCTGACACAACCTGCCACCAGCACGCGACGCTCCCACCATCGTAGTTTGGTGTTTCTGGCTGAACCATGGGCGAAGGAGTACCTATCGTTCGGCTCGGCGGCGAGAGGTGAACCAGGACGACGAATCGCGGGTCTACGATCGTAGAAGAGCCGATCGCATGGAGCGCATCCGGTGAGTGCGAGCGGGGGCATCGTGAGGATCGTCAAACGGGTGGCAATTGTGCTGGCTGCGAGCCTGGGTCTGACCAGCGGCCTGGTCGGCGGCGCCGTATCGGCTACCGCAGATGAGCCGCAGTTACACACGATCTCAGGTCACGCCTTCGCGCTCGATGCGAACGGTGATCCGACGATAACCGTTCCCGTCTATGTGGGCGCTGAGACGCTGTCGGGGAGCGACGCCTATCACGGGCAGGGCGGCGATTCGGGCATCTACGAGGTGCTCAATGTGCCCGACGGCGAATACCTCGTCCAGTTCACCTGGGCGACCGACCCCAACAGTCCCGACCCCGTCGGCTATGCCACCACCTGGGCCGGCGGAACACCCTACCGTTCGCAGGCTCAGACGGTCGTCGTTGACGGACAGGATGTCTCGCTGGACATCGAAATGCCACGTGGTGCCGGCATCACCGGCATCCTCACGACGACCCAGCCGTCGCAGCAAGACTTCAGGTCAGCGGATGCGTTGCTCATCGACCCGGACGGGACGCTCACCCCCGTGGCTGGTGCCGTGGTGACCGGCCTCACCGTTTCGACGGACGGTCGATATCGCCTCCGTGGCCTCGCGGATGCGGACTACGTGATCCGGTTCCACGAACGTGGACGGTTCGGCGGCCATGACTTCGAGACGCAGTACTGGCCGGCCGCACGAACGCGCGACGACGCGGACATCGTGCATCCGACCGCGGGACAGCTCATCAGCGACATGGACGTCACACTCGGTCCCTGGAACCCGCAAGTGGTGGATCGCCTCGCGGGGAACGATCGATTCGCTGCGGCAGCCGCCATCTCGGCAAGCCAGTTCGACAGCGGAGTGCCCGTGGTGTTCGTCGCCAATGGTCTCAACTATCCCGACGCGCTGTCGGCCGGTCCCGCGGCCGCACGACTTGGCGGTCCGGTGCTGCTCGTGACGCCGACGACCGTCCCTGACGCCATCGTGACAGAACTCGAGCGCCTGAACCCCCAGCGCATCGTCGTCGTGGGCGGAAGTCAGTCGGTGAGCGATCACGTCTACACCAAGCTTTCCGCCTTTGCTCCGAGGATCGAGCGGATCGCCGGCGCGGATCGCTACGAGGTGTCTCGCAACATCGCACGATTCATACTCTCGTCGCCCAGCATCCGCCCGGGGCCGGATGGCGCGAACATCATCTTCGCGGATGGCAGGGGATTTGCCGATGCGTTGACCGCGGGAGCGGCCATTTCGCTGGAGGAAGGAAAAGACGCGGTCGTGCTGGTGAACGGTGGGAATCCGGGCGTCGATGCGGCCACCGCCGATTTCGTGCGAGAGGTCTCACCGGCTCGCCTGTTCATCGCCGGTGGGCTCAATTCCATCCCGCAAGGGTTCGAAGACTCCCTCGAGGCCATCCAGCCCGGTGCGACGCGTATCGGCGGGGCAGACCGCTACGAGGTCTCGTCGGCAATCGTCGGCTACTTCTTGACCCCTTACGGCGGCGAGACGGATGTGGCCTATTTCGCCGTCGGAACCACGTATTCGGATGCGCTCACCGGCGCAGCAGTCGCGGCTGCCCGCCAGACGAATCTGTACATCGTGCATCCGGACTGTGTTCCGGCGTCGCTCGTGGATCGTCTGAAGGTTCAGGGTCAGCAGAGCATTCGGCTCCTCGGGGGCCCGAACAGTCTGTCACCCGCCATTGAATCGCTTCCCGGTTGCTGAAAAACCGGCGACTCGGTCGAATGGTCCTCCCATCGAAGAACTCCACCTGAGGTCGAACGCTAGCAAGATTAACAGGTGTCGAGCACCTCATCGAATCAGGTCTGAGGTCCCTGTCTGTCTCCCCAAAACTGAACTTCCGCGCATCGCGCGTCGCACGTGCCGTATTTCGTGAAGCATTTCCAGGAGCGAGGCTGCGCGGACTTGGCTGCGATTACAGCAAAGTCCGCGAGTTCGATCTAATCCAAAACAGGATGCTTACTGCCGTCGACCCTGACGATAGGCAGCCACGTCGAGAGCGTCGCTCCGAGGCTCTTCACGAGTCGATCGCCCATCACGCACAGCGTCCGCTCCCACGGATGCCCGAACGTTCCTTCGCGGAGATCTACGGTCATGAAGGCGTAGTAGTCGCCATCGGGGTACACGGTCGGTTGGCCGTTGATTGGATCATCGCTGTACGGGTTCAAGGCCTCGTCTGCCGGCGAAAGCGACCAGGTCGGATGCTGCCAGTCGAGCACGACCATCG
>BADC01000779.1 GCA_000333435.1 Corynebacterium-like bacterium B27
TGATGCCGTTCCATTCGCCGATGTAGGGGGCTGAGTCGTCGGCGTCGCCGTTCGTGTCGCCGCCGTAGGCATCGTCGGTCAAGGCGGTGAAGACCACCGGATGCTCGGCAGTGCCCTTGGTGATCAGATGGCCGTTCACCAGGATGCCGGCGCTGTAGTTCTCCCAATTCTTGTAGTTGTTGGCGACCTTGATCACGACGCCGGCCGGCACGGTCATGGTCGCGTCCGCGGCGATGACGGTGCCGCCGTCCCATTCGTTCCGGTCGTCGATCACAATCATCGGTCCCGTCGACGGCACCGTCCAGTTCTCCACAAGCGTTCCCGACACCGCGATCACGTTCATGCGGTTACCCGTGATCGTGTTGCCGGTGAGGTTGGACGGTCGCAGTCGGGCGTCGCGGATGCGGAACGGAAATTGATCCTCGTTGCCGGTGATGGTGTTTCCCGTCACCTTCACGGCGGGCGCTCCGGAACTGACGTTGTCGGAGAGGACATCGATGTTGCCACCCGTGACCGTGTTTCCCGTTACGGTGACGCTGAAGGCGAACTCGGTACCCTCTGGCCGGGTGAGTGAGATGGAGCCGCTGCGAACCGTGTTCCCAGTCACGGAGACGGCGCCCTTTGTCCCGGTGGCGCTGATCGGCCCGTCGAGCACCGAAGAGGCGACGGTGAACGCGGAGCGCGACGAGTCGGACGAGACCCCATAGCGGGCGAAGAGCATCCGAGTGTGAGTCAGGGAGACGGAGCCCTCGCTCGCGGAGATCCCGTCCCACTCACCGAACGACGGGATGGTGTCGTCGCTGTCCCCGTTCGTGTCCCCGCCGTAAGAATCATCGGTGAGCGTGGTCAGCACCGCAGGTTTCGCCGCCGTCCCGTTGAACACGAGTGAGCCGTAGACGGTGATTCCCGCGTTGTAGTCGGCCCAGTTGCGGTAGAAGTTCGCGACTTTGATGACCGACCCCGCCGGGACGGTCATCGTTACTCCGTCAGCGATGACGAAGCTGCCGTCGATCTCGTCGCGGTCGTCGATCACCAGCGCCGGTCCGGTCGTGGGGACCGTCCAGGTCTCGACGAGGGTGCCCGAGAGCGCCACGACGTTCATCCTGTTACCCGTGGCGGAGTTGCCCATGAGATTGGACGGGCGGAGCTTGGCATCGCGAATTCGCAGCGGAAACGAGTCCTGGTTGCCGGTGACGGAGTTGCCGCTGACGACGATGGCGGGTGCGGCGGCACTCACGTTGTCCGACAGCACGTCGATGCCACCGCCCTGGAGCGTGTTGCCCGTCACGGTGACACCGAACGCGTAGGCGGCACCGGCCGGCCGGGTGATCGCGATCGATCCGTCGCGAACGGTGTTTCCCGTCACCGAGACCGCACCCTTCGCCCCGTCGGACTGGATGGAGCCGTCGATGATCGACGAGGCGACCGAGAACGCCGAGGGTGACGACTGCGAGACTATCCCGATGCCGGTGTGAGTGATCTTCGCATTCGCGATCAGCGCAGAGCCACCACTCACGGTGATCCCGTCCCAGTCGTTGCCCGAGGCTTCGGTTTCGTCGCCGTCGCCATTGGTGTCGCCGCCTACGGAGTCGTCCTGGAGCGAGGTGAAGGTGACCGGCCGGGCGGATGTGCCGTTCACGAGCAGTGAGCCGTTCACGGTGATCCCCGCGGCGTAGTCGGACCAGTTGCGGTAGAAGTTGGCGAACTTGACCACGACACCGGCGGGGACCGTGAGAGTCACTCCGGTGCTCACGACGAGCCCGCCGCCGGACTCGTCACGGTCGTCTACCACCAGCGCGGGACCGGTTACGGGCACCGTCCAGTTCTCGACGAGCGTGCCCGACAACGCCATGACATTCATGCGGTTGCCGGTGACCGTGTTTCCCGTAATGTTCGAGGGCCGCAGCTTCACATCCCGGACCCGAAGGGGGAACAGCTCTTCGTTGCCGGAGATCGTATTGCTCGTCACGACGACAGCCGGAGCCGACGCGTTCATGCTGTCTGACGTGATCTCGACATTGCCGCCGGTGACGGTGTTCCCTGTCACGGTGACGCCGTAGGCGTAGGCCGCCCCGGCCGGGCGCGTGATTCCGACCGAGCCGCCGCGAACGGTCGTATCGCTCACAGAGACGGTGCCCTTGGCGCTGCTCGACCGGATCGACCCGTCGACGACCGACGAAGACACCTTCAGTCCCGCCGAGGACGAGTCGGCTGCGACAGCCGACGCCCCGAAGAGCACGCGAGTCTGAGCGAGTGCGACCGATCCGTTCTCCCCGATCGCGATGCCGCCCCACTGGCCGACGATCGGGATCGTGGCTGTTCCGTCGCCGTTCGTGTCGCCGCTCACTGAGTCGTCGGCGAAGGACGTGAATACAACGGGTGTCGACGACGATCCGGTGGCGACGAGCGATCCCTCGATCGAGAGAACGGATTCGTCTGCGACCTTCACCGTCGCGTTCTTCCCGATCGTGAGGGTCGCCCCGCTGCGCACGACCACAGATTGATCGAGCACGTAGACGGTGTTCACTGCGGGCTCCCACGTCGTGTTCGATGTGATGTCGGAGGTGATGTGCACGGTGTTCGTGGTCGCCTGAACGACGACCGCTTTGCTGGTCTTGCTGGTCGTGACGAACCCGCTCTTCGTTCCTGTCACGGTCACGGTCAACGATGCGCCCACATCGCCCGCGACAGGTTGGTAGGTCGCGGTCGTCGCACCGGCGATGGTCGTTCCGGATCGTTTCCACTGATAGGTGAACGACGGGAGCGGGCTCCACGAGCCGGTGACTGCGGAGAGGATGGATCCGACCTTCGGGGTACCCGAGATGGTGGGGACGGGCGCAGCGGTGAAAGGGACGTCGGCGGGAAGCGTGGGTTTGGGGGTTGGTGTCGGGGTGGGCGTTGGGGTCGTTGTGGGCTTGGGAGTGGGAGTTGGGGTTGGGGTCGTCGTGGGTTTCGGGGTCGGCGTGGGTGTCGGCGTGGGCGTGGGTGTCGGCGTGGGCGTGGGTGTCGGCGTGGGTTTCGGGGTCGGCGTGGGTGTCGGCGTGGGTGTGGGTGTCGGAGCCGGATCGGCGAAACCGCTCAGGGTGGGTTCGAGGGCGGGGGAGATGCTGTTGGGTCCGCCGAGGATGATGATGCGGGCGGGGTCGAGGCGGTCGAGTTCGGTGGCGATGGCTGGGGGGATGCTGGTGCCGGGGACGAGGAGGACGGGGCTGTTGTTGATGCCGGCGGCGGGTGCGCCGGAGAGGGCGTCGGCGAAGGTGGCGCCGGTGGCGATGTAGGCGGCGGGGACGCCGGGTTGGAAGGTGTTCTGTGAGATGAGTGCGGAGACTTCGTATCGGTCGGCACCGGAGAAGCGGGTGAGGTCGCCGCTGGTGTAGCTCTTCAGGGTGGGTTCGAGGGCGGGGGAGATGCTGTTGGGTCCGCCGAGGATGATGATGCGGGCGGGGTCGAGGCGGTCGAGTTCGGTGGCGATGGCTGGGGGGATGCTGGTGCCGGGGACGAGGAGGACGGGGCTGTTGTTGATGCCGGCGGCGGGTGCGCCGGAGAGGGCGTCGGCGAAGGTGGCGCCGGTGGCGATGTAGGCGGCGGGGACGCCGGGTTGGAAGGTGTTCTGTGAGATGAGTGCGGAGACTTCGTATCGGTCGGCACCGGAAAGGCGATCCACGCCAGCAGCGGCGGTTGCTGAGGGGGATGTTGCAAATGCGACCGATGCCGACACCAACCCGGTCGAGAGGATGAGTGCCACCGACGCGACGGCCGCGATGGTGCGCGACATCCGATCGCCCCCAGGAATTGACCGAAACCCAGAGCCCATTGCATCCCCCACGCCTAGTGCCGACAGCCTGATCGACCGGTGTTGAGCAAGCCTCTGGAAGCTATCACGGCGCCGCTGTCGTGCTCGCGTCCCAGTTCGGGTGCCCGTGGTTTCCGGGGTTCTCCTTCAGGGGTGCAGGAAGCCCTGCCGCCAACTGCGGTGCGCCGGCTGCCAGCCCGCGGCGTGGGCCTTGGCGTTCGAGACAGCGCGGCCGCGGGGTGCGCCAACGGGCACCTCCTCATTCGCGGTTCGGGAGCGCCGAGCTCCCGCGCGAAAGCCGGAACCCACTCCGTGCCCGGGCGGGCTCGTCGTCGACCACGTGATAGACGCCGTCGGGCCAGTCGAGCGACCGGGCGAGGGCGTCGACGGCGTCTTCGACGTGCACGAAATTCGCGATGGCGGGCGTCGCCGGGAGGTCGCCTGCCAGCACCGCCTGGCGCCCCCCGTCCGTCGGCCGCGTACCAGGTGCCCGGCCCGTAGAGCAGCCCGAACCGGAGGATGGTGCTGTGCGGCAGCTCGCTCACCCGCGTCTCCATGTGGTGCACGGGGGTACCGGGGATGATCGGCTCGTCTTCCGTCGCGGGGGAGTCGCCGTCGGCGAAGACCCAGGTCACGCTCTGGTCGATGATGCGCGGCACGCCGGCCGCCGCGGCGGCGTCGACGAGGTGATCCGTCCCCACCTCCCGCAGCCTCCCGTTCGCGGCGAGGTCGGCGTCGCTGAGGTCGGTGAACAGGTGCAGGATGACGTCGGGCGCGGCGGTCGCGACGGTGTCACGGGCATCCGCTGCGCTCAGCACGTCGAGGGTGACGGCGCGGGCGCCGAGTGCTTCGAGTGCGGCGAGTTTCTGCTGGCGCCGCGTGGTCGCGGTGACGCTGTGGCCGACGGCCACCAAGCGGGGGATGAGGCGGGTGCCGAGGAGGCCCGATCCGCCGGCGACGAAGATGTGCAAGTCCAACCCTTTCCGGGACGATGACCGTCCCTCCATTATCGGGACGACCCGACGGCCGGGAATGTGAGGCGAGCGAACCTGCTCGCTCGCGCCGGGCGCCCACCCGGTGCCGTGCCGGCGGGCGCCGGTAGAATGTGCGGTATGTCGAGCCCCGAATCGGACACTCAAGGGCTGCCGGTCACACCGTCAGCCCCCCACCTCCGCTGAGACCGCTGAGTCCGCAGTTCCGCTGCTGACTTCGCTACGCGCACGTCGACGGATGGATGCCTCAGGGCGCTGACCGTGGTGACGAGACGTTCCCGTGTTCGTCCTTTCGTTTCGGAGCCTTCTCGATGCCGTTCGCTCTCTACCTCCTTGCCCTGGTGGTCTTCGTCATGGGCACATCCGAATTCATGCTCGCCGGGCTGGTGCCCGACATCTCCGCGTCCTTCGGCGTCTCCGTGGGAACCGCCGGGCTTCTGACCTCGGCGTTCGCCGCGGGAATGGTGATCGGCGCACCCGCGATGGCCGCGCTCACACGTCGTCTGCCCGTTCAAGCGACGCTCGTGAGCTGCGTGCTGGTGTTCGCGCTGACACACGTGGTCGGGGCGCTCACGCGCGATTTCACGAATCTGCTCATCGCCCGCGTGGTCGCGGCGATCGCCAACGCGGGCTTCGTGGCCGCGGCCCTCGCCGCAGCGACACGGCTCGTTGCGGTTGATGCCAAGGGCCGGGCGGTGTCGGTTCTGCTCGCGGGCACCACCGTGGCCACCGTCGCCGGGGTCCCGGCCGGTGCCCTGCTCGGTGCGGCTTACGGCTGGCAGTCGACCTTCTGGGCGGTCGCGCTGCTCTGCGTCCCCGCCGCGATCGGCATCGCCGCCGGCCTCAGGACGAGCGCTCGGGAGTCGTCACGAAAGGCCGCGTCTGGGTCGTCACTGCGCACGGAGCTGGGGCAGCTCGCGTCCCCGCGCCTGGTTCTGCCGATGCTGACCGCCGCCCTCGTGAATGCCGGCACGTTCGCGGTGCTGACGTTCCTTGCGCCGATCGTGACGGACACGGCTCACCTCGGCCCGTGGTGGGTGTCCGTAGCGCTGGTGCTCTTCGGCGTCGGCTCCTTCGTGGGTGTCACGGTCGCGGGGCGACTCTCCGACCGCCGACCCCGACTCGTGATCGTGGCCGGCGGGAGCGCCCTGGTGCTCGGATGGATCGCCCTGGCGCTCTCGGCCACGAACCCGGCTGCTCTGCTCGGACTCGTTTTCGCCCAGGGTGCCTTGGGGTTCGCCGTGGGCAGCACGCTGATCACCCGGGTGCTCTACGCGGCGACGGATGCGCCGACCATGGCCGGCTCGTACGCGACCGCAGCGCTCAACGTCGGTGCCGTGGCCGGTCCCGTCGTCGCCTCTGCCGCCCTCGGCGTGGTGCCGGGTGCACTCGGGCCCGTGTGGGTGGCCGTCGTGGCAACCGCCACTGCTCTGCTCATCACGGTGCCGTTTCTGCGCCTGATCGCCCCCGCACCGAGCGGAGCTGCGGGCCGGATGCGCGGAGCCGCCGCTTCGGCGTCAGAATCGTTGCATGGCCGCCGCGATCGAACCGTTCCCCGAGCCCCCCGCACGGGCACCCGACGTTGACGACGACTTCTCGGCACCCGAGCTGCGCGCCGACTTGTGGGTCGCCGAGTACCTCCCGCACTGGACCACGCCCGCGCGCTCGCGGGCGCGCTACGAGCTGGTGCCGGGAACGGGCATCCGCCTGCTGATCGAAGAAGACCAGCTCGACTGGCGCGAAGAGGACGCGCCGCTGCGGGTCTCGAACCTGCAGACGGGCGTGTTCTCAGGCCCACTCGGGTCGCAGCGGGGTACGCATCGGCATCGCCCTGACGGACTGACGGTGAGAACCGAGACGCCCGAGCGACTGCTCTGGGCGCCGACCGCGGGCCGGGTGGATGTGACGGTGAGCGCGAGCACCGACGAAGGCTGCATGCTCGCGGCGTGGCTCGTCGGCGTCGAGAACCTCTCGGCCGAGCATGCCGGCGAGATCTGCCTGTTCGAGATCGACGCGTCGGCGATAGGTCGCGCCGAGACACGGGCGCGGTGCGGGCTCAAGGCGCACGGCGACGCGTCGCTCGTGACGGACATGGCCGAGGTGGTGGTGCCGGTGGATGCGTCGCAGCCGCACACGTGGTCAGTCGTGTGGGGGCCGGAGGGGACGGTCATCGGATGCGACGGGCGGGTTGTGAGGCGCATCCCGCAGGCGCCGGATTACCCGCTGTTCCTCATGCTCGACCTCTTCGAGACCGGGGGGCGCTCAGGCGCGGCGGAGGCGTACCCGAAGTCCGCGGTCATCCACTCGGTTCGCGGCTGGGCCGACGGGAGCCCGAACACCACCGGTTGACCCCGCCGGCGTAGGTCCCGCCGCTCAGCGAGCATCCGCTATGCCGTGCCGAATCAGGTCGAGAGCATCCGCGGTGCCCTCCGCGGCGACGGTCGGGGCCCAGGGTTCAGGCCAATCCCGTCCGTGGCTGACCCAGGCGGTCGACCAGCCCAACGCTCGCGCGCCGTCGATGTCCGCCAGGACATTGTCGCCCACCATCCAGGCAATTCCGCCATCTGAAGCGATGGAGCGCGCTGCTTCGAAGATGCGCGGGTCAGGCTTCGTGAAGCCGACGTCGCCGGAGACGACCGCACCGTCGATGATCGTGTCCAGCCCGGTGTGTTCGATTTTCGCCCGCTGCTGTCGTGAGTCGCCGTTCGTGACGACCACCAGACATTGGCCGGCGGCCTTGAGCTCCCCGAGGCCGGGCAGGACTCCCGGGTAGCATTCGAGGTGTTCGACGAGTCCGGCGCGCATGATCGAGACGAGCTGCTCGAGCTCATTCGGGGCGTGGCTCAGTCGCGCACTGATCATTCGGGCCAGATCGGACCGCGGGGTATAGCCGCCGGCATCCGCTCGCACCAGCCAGTCGACGTCGGCCTCCCCGCCACCCCACGCCGGCACCGTCTGGTTCGCCCAGCGGGAGAACGCGCCGTCGCGGTCGACGAGGGTGTTGTCGAGGTCGAGGAAGACGGGCACGGTCCACAGCCTACGAGCGGATGACTGTGGTCACGGGAGCGGTGCCCTGGAGTCGCGCTCGCCGGAGGCTGGCGGGGCCGCGGCTATTCTGGGTTGGAAGTCGGTGCCCATCCCTCCGGGCCGGGACGGGGCGGCACGAACTTGGAGGGCGACCGCGGTGTCAGGTGAGACCAGGGTGCGAGAGGCCGATCTCACCGGACCGGACGCGGAGAGCGTCCGCGGTCTCGTCGAGGCGTATCTGGTTCAGACCGAGCGGGAGAAGGCAGAGCGCGCAGGCGGAGAAGCTGACAGTCGAGCCGAGCTGCCCGAGCGCTACCGCCGCGAGGTCGACGACCCGGCGCGCGCGTACGCGAACGCGACCGCCCTCCTGGCCGAGCTTGATGGCGCGACCGTCGGCGTCATCGTCGTTCAGCGCAACCCGACGACCCTCGAGATCAAGCGCGTCTGGGTCGATCCGAGCGCCCGGGGCCGTCGGGTCGGCTCGTCCCTGCTCGACGCGGCGCTCGCGCAGCACGACCTCCCCGTGCGCTTGACGGTCTGGGAATGGCGAGAGGATGCGCTGCGCCTCTACCGCGCCCGCGGCTTCGTGCCCGTCCCGTCCTGGGACGCCCGGGCCGGCCTCGTCTGCATGGAGCGCCCGCAACGCTGAGCGCCCGCGACTAGTGCCGAGTCGCCGTGGGTGCGCGAACCCGGCTCAGGCGAGCCGACGCGTCGGCCAGCGGGACAGGTCGGCCTCGAGCAGCGCCGGATCTCGCACCGGAGGCACCTCGTCGAGGATCTCGAGCTGACTGATCTGATCGAGACGGAAGCCGCGGATGCCCTGTCGCAAACGGCACCAGCCGATGAGGAGCCAGGCGTCGTCCGCCCTCAAGAGGCCCATGGTCTCGACATCGCGCTCGGTTCTGAGCGTCGGGTCGGTGCGGCCCTCGCCGTGTTCGCCCTGGTACGTGAGCCGCACCACGCGCCGAGCGGCGGTCACGTCGGAGAGCATCCCGAGCGGCACCGCATCGCCGGAGCGAGCGGTGACATCGATCACGTGCATGGTCTCCAATATCTCCAGGACAGGTCCGCGGTGCCCGTCGTCCATGACGGCCATGATCTTGCCGCGTGCTCGTCGAGCGGCGCCGCGGTAGGGCGACGAATCCAGCAGCGCGAGTCCGGCGAGGATGGCCAACGATTCCGCGGCCGACAGGTTCAGCGGCGGCAGCGAGTACTCGCGCAGGATCGAGTAGCCACCGGCCGATCCGTGATCGGCGTAGATCGGCACGCCGGCCAGCTGCAGTGAACCGATGTCGCGCTCGATGGTGCGAGCGGACACCGAGAACTCGGCCGCGAGCCGTGCAGCAGACCATGGTCGACTGGCTCCCCGGAGCAGGTCGACCAGGGCGTACTGCCGCTCGGCGCGCTTCATCGCCTCAGTTTCGCAGAGGTACCGGGGCGCGACGGCACCGCTCAGCCCACCATGCTGCGCTGCCCGCCGACCGACCACACCCGGGCGACGCGGCCGTCGTCGTCGAAGTCGAAGACATCCACGCCGCCGATGTGGATCTCGCCGGCGGTCATGTCCCAGATCAGCCGGCCGTGATCGCCGTCGATCGCGTCGGAGATCTTCGTGAAGACGAAGCCGGGGTGTGTCTCGTGCCACCACTCGAGGTAGTCGGCGAAGTCGTCAGCGGTGCGGATCTCATCGGCCGGGGTCGACCCATCCACCTCCGTCACCGCGAAACGGATGCGGAAATCCGCGGCGCAGAGGATGCGCGCGAGTTCCCCGTCGCCGTTCCACATGGTCAGCCAGAGGTCGAGGGCGTCCCGAGACGTCGAGATGGTGGGGGAGGGTGCGTTGTCAGTCATGCCTCCACTCTCAGACAGCCCGGCGACAACAGTGTGTCGGTGTTCGACACCGCGACCGCGCGCCGAGTCGACCGATGTGTCGAAGTCGGGGCGCAGGGTCATAAACTGAACGGCTTCCCTCCGTGATGTAAGGAACCCCGTGCTCGTCACCGTGACATCCACCGCACCGACCGCCTCCAACCTGAGCCACCTGCTCCGTAAGCACCCCGACCGCGCGCAGTCCTTCGCGCTCAGCGTCGGCACGGCGCACGTCTTCTACCCCGAGGTCTCCGACGAGCGCTGCACCGTGGCCATGCTCCTCGAGGTCGACCCCATCGGACTGGTGCGCGACAAGAACTTCACGGGCAGCGACGCCGCCGCGCTCGCGCGCTATGTCAACGACCGTCCCTACGCCTCCTCGTCGATGGTCGCCGTCGCCCTGGGGCAGGTGTTTCGCACCGCGATGAACGGCACGAGCGAGTCCTTCCCCGAGCTCGCCGCCGCCGCGCTTCCACTCGAGATCACCGTCGCGGCCGTTCCTGCCCGAGGCCGTGACACCGCCGGCTTGGTCACCCGACTCTTCGAACCGCTCGGCTGGGCCGTCGACGAGACGGCGATCCCGCTCGACCCCGAGTTCCCCGAGTGGGGCGACTCCGTCTACGCCGACCTCGTGCTGCGGGGAGAAGTGCGCCTGAGTGACGCCCTCCGGCAGCTCTACGTGTTGCTACCCGTACTCGACGACTCGAAGCACTACTGGGTGTCCGACGACGAGGTGGGCAAGCTGCATCGCGCCGGCCAGGGCTGGTTGCCCGATCATCCGGAGCGCGAGCTCATCACGCGACGCTACCTCGCCCATCAGCGTTCGATGGTGGATGCCGCGACCGATCTCCTGGCCGGTGACGCCCGCTTGAGTGAACTCGACGACATGCCCCTGGCCGAAGCGGATGCTCGAGCCGAGACCCGTCCGGCGAAGCTCGCTCCCCAGCGAGCGGACGCCGTGCTCGCAGCGCTCCGTGATGTGGGCGCCCACTCGGTCGCCGACGTCGGCTGCGGCGAGGGCGCATTGCTGAAGCGCCTCAACACCGATGCCTCGTTCACCACGATCATCGGCACGGACGTGTCGGCGAGCGTTCTGGCCAGGGCCGCCCGAGCCCTCAACCTGCGCGAGGCGAGCGATCGCCAGCGGGAGCGACTGCAGCTGCTGCAGTCCTCGGTGACGTACCAGGACGACCGCATCGCCGGTCTCGACGCGATCGTGCTGATGGAGGTGATCGAGCACGTCGACCCCGAGCGGCTCCCCGCACTCGAGGCTTCGGTGTTCGGGGCCGCGTCGCCCCGCGCCGTCATCGTGACGACGCCGAACTCCGATTACAACGCGTCGTTCGAGACACTCCCGGCCGGGGCTTTCCGGCATGCCGACCACCGCTTCGAGTGGTCGCGCGCGGAGTTCGCCGCCTGGGCGGAGGGTGTCGCAGAGCGTCACGGCTACGCGATCGAATACCGCACGGTCGGCGACGTGGATGCGGAACTCGGTTCCCCGACGCAGCTCGCTCTGTTCCGAAAGGTCACCGAACGATGACACGACTCGCTCTGCCCGACATGTCTCTCGTGGTGCTCGTCGGAGCATCCGGATCCGGCAAGTCCACCTTCGCGGCGAAGCACTTCGCGCCGTTCGAGACCCTGTCGAGCGACTTCTTCCGTGGCCTGGTCTCGAACGACGAGAACGATCAGGCAGCGACTCCCGCGGCATTCGGAGCCCTCCGATTCGTGGCAGGGAAGCGCCTCGAGGCCGGTCTGCTGACCGT
>BADC01000778.1 GCA_000333435.1 Corynebacterium-like bacterium B27
CTGCATCAGCCCCATGGCGGCCCCCGACATCGCCACGGCCACCCCGGAAGGTGTCGTGACCGTCACCGACGGCGGGCAGTCGACGGGCGCGAAGGAGGTGTCGATCAGCGTCAGCGACGGTCAGGCGGCCACCGTCGGCACCATCGCGGTGACGACCAGCCAGGCCGCCGACGTGCCGCTGGTGGCCGAAGGCTTCGCCGTGCTCGCGCAGGTGGGCCGCGCGGTGGAGGTGTCCCCGCTCGATCATGTGCACGGCGGCGGGGCAGGGCTCCGGCTCGCGAACGTTCCCGCCCACGACGGCTTCGAGATCGCCCCCGACTACGCCGGCGGCACCGTGCGCATCACCCCTCAGGCGGCCGGGACGGCCATCCTCGACTATGCGGTCTCCGACGGCTCGAAGACCGCGTCCGGAGTCATCCGCATCGTGACCACTGTTCCGCCCGACGCCAACACCACTCCGGTGACGGTGCCGCACTCGGCGTTCGTGCGCCAGAACGCCAGCGTGCTGGTCGACGTGCTGGCCACCGACTTCGACCCCGCGGGTGGCGTGCTGAGCGTCACCCAGGCGGGCGACGGCCGGGCGGGAGCCGGCGCCGCGGAAGCCGCGGCCGACGGATTGCGCGTCGAGGTCATCGATCAGCGGATGATCCGGGTCACGCTCAGCCGACCGCTCGACACGGGCAGCACCTCGTTCGGGTACACCGTCAGCAACGGTCTCGCCGAGGCGCAGGGCTCGGTGAGTGTGGTGGAGATTCCCGAACCGGCGCAGCGCCAACCGCCGATCGCCGTGGCCGACACGGCATCGGTGCGGGTGGGCGACGTCGTCGACATCCCGGTGCTCGCGAACGACGTGCACCCCGACGGCGATGCGCTGACGCTCTCCCCCCAGCTCGCGCAGCCGCCGGGCGCCGACTCGGGGCTGCTCTTCGTCTCCGGCTCGCGCCTGCGCTATCTCGCGCCTGACACCCCCGGCGACGTCACGGCGGTGTACCGCGTCGAGGCCCCCGACGGCCAGTGGGCCACCGCCCCCGTCACGATCAGCGTGCGCGAAGCGGATGCGACGGCCAATGCCGCTCCGGTGCCCCAGCAGGTAACGGCGCGCGTCATCGCGGGCGAGACCGTGCGCATCCCGATCCCGCTCACGGGCATCGACCCGGACGGCGACTCGGTGCAGTTCCTCGGTATCGACTCGGTGCCCGACAAGGGGACGGTCGCCGCGACCGGCGCCGACTGGATCGACTACACGGCCGGCGACTACTCCACCGGCACCGACGACTTCCGCTACACCGTGGTCGATCGGCTCGGCGCTCGCGCCTCCGGAACCATCCGGGTGGGTGTCTCCGCGCGGCCCGCGGGCGCGCGGAACCCTGTCGCAACACCCGACGAGGTGTTGGTGCGCCCGGGCAAGACCGTGCTCGTGCGGGTGCTGCAGAACGACTCCGACCCCGATGGCGGGGCGCTCTCGGTGGTCGACGCGACGCCGGTGACGCCGGGCGCGGGCGTGACCGTGATCGACGACATGCTCTCGGTCACCACCCCCGACGAACCGGGACGGTACGGGGTGCTCTACACGATCACCAATGCGCGCGGCGGCACGAGCTCGAGCTTCGCAACGGTCGACGTGCGCGCCGATGCACCGCTCGCCCGGCCCCAGGTGAGCGACACCGTGCTCTCGCTCACCGACATCCTCGATCACGACACCGTCGAGGTCGACGTGCTCGCCAACGTGTTCTTCGCCGAGGGTTCGCCCGCTGAGCTCTGGCTCTCGGTGCAGCCGGCGTTCGCCGCCGTCGCCCGCGTCGACGCCGGGCGCGTGAGGGTGACGGTGCAGCCGAAGCGCCAGGTCATCCCGTTCTCGGTCGCGCATCCCGACGACCCGAAGTGCGCTCGAGCGGCTTCATCTGGGTGCCCGGCACCGAATACGCACTCCCGCAACTTGCGACCGGATGCGCCCAAC
>BADC01000777.1 GCA_000333435.1 Corynebacterium-like bacterium B27
GTGACGGCCGCGAACCCGAACACGCTCTACCAGATGTACTGGACGGGCACGCGGGATGCGATGATCCAGCGGATGGACCGTGCCCGGCGCGCGGGCGCCCGCGGCCTCATCGCCACCCTCGACTGGTCGTTCTCGAACGGGCGCGACTGGGGCTCGCCGTCGATCCCGGAGAAGCTCGACCTCAAGACCATGGTGACGTTCGCGCCGAACGTGCTCCCGCATCCGAAGTGGCTGCTGGCGTACCTGCGGCGGCGCGAACTGCCCGACCTGACCGCCCCGAACCTGCAGCCGCCCGGCGGAGCCGCGCCGACCTTCTTCGGCGCCTACTACGAATGGATGCAGACGCCCCCGCCCACCTGGGAAGACGTGGCGTGGCTCCGCGAGGAGTGGGGCGGGCCGTTCATGCTGAAGGGCGTCACCCGGGTCGACGATGCACGACGGGCGGTGGATGCCGGGGTCACCGCCATCTCGGTGTCGAACCACGGCGGCAACAACCTCGACACGACGCCGGCGACCATCCGGATGCTGCCGTCGGTGGTCTCCGCGGTCGGCGACCAGATCGAGGTCGTGCTCGACGGTGGCGTGCGCCGCGGTGGCGACGTGGCGAAGGCCGTGGCGCTGGGGGCGAAGGCCGTGATGATCGGGCGCGCCTACCTGTGGGGGCTGGCCGCCAACGGCCGGGCCGGGGTGGAGAACGTGCTCGACATCCTGCGCGGTGGGCTCGACTCGGCCGTGCTCGGCACCGGCCACTCGTCGGTGCACGAGCTGGGGCCGGACGACCTGGTCATCCCGGCCGGGTTCACCCGCACGCTGGGCGCTGGGGGAAAGAGCGACCCCGCGGCATCTGGCGCGCCGGCGGGCGGACCCGGCGGTGCAGCTGGGACGGAAGCGGCCGCGGCGACCGCGTCAGCCGCTCCGCCCTCGCGCAAGGCGACCACGACCACGCCGCGCACCCGCACTGCCAAGCCGCTCGCGAAGGCCGAGGCCGAGCAGAAGTAGCGGGTGTATCCGCTGGGGCGGGGGAGGATGCGGATAACGTGGAGACCGTGTCCCGACTCGATTCGCTGAGCTGGCCGGCGGTGCCGTCGGGTGCGACGGTGCTGCTGCCGGTCGGGTCGACCGAGCAGCACGGGCCGCACCTGCCGTTCGACACCGACACCCGGATCGCCGTGGCGGTCACCTCCGTGGTCGCCGAACGGATGCGTGGGGCCGGTACCACCGCGATCGTCGCCCCGGCGCTGGCGTACGGCGCGAGCGGCGAGCACCAGTCGTTCGCGGGCACGACCTCGATGGGGCACGTCGCATTGCGGGCGGTGCTGATCGAGCTGGTGCGATCGCTGTCGACCTGGGCGGAGCGGATCGTGCTCGTGAACGGTCACGGCGGCAACGTGCCGACCCTCGCGGCCGCGGTGCCGCAAGTCCGCTCCGAGGGGCACGACGTCACGTGGCTCTCGTGTTCGCTGCCGCCGGCGCAGCCGCAGCCGCTGCCGCTCACGGGCGCCGGCCGCGGTGCCGCCGCATTCGCGGCTGATGCTCACGCGGGCCGGGTCGAGACGTCGTTGCTGCTGCACATCGCGCCGGCGACGGTCACCCTGCCGCTGCCCGAGGCGGGCAACACGCGACCAGTGACCGAGTTGCTGCCGCTCATGACCACGGGTGGGGTGGCGGCGGTGTCGCCCTCGGGCATCCTCGGCGACCCGACCGGTGCGACCGCCGAGGAGGGCCGGGCGCTGCTCGACCTGATGGCGACCAACGGCTTCCGCCGCATCAGCGCCGACAACCCCGACGCGCGCGGGATGCTGCGGTGACCGCGCCGGTACCGGGCGCCGCCGGCTTGCCGGTCGGGAGCTTCGTGCGCCTCAACCGCCGCGTTCGGGTGAAAGACGGCGGCCGGGCGCTCATCGGCGGCGCACCGACGCGCGTGCTGTACCTCTCGGCCGCGGCGGCACGGATGTTCGAGGGGCGGGAGCTGCGCATCCGCGACCGCCCGACCGCGACCCTGGCCGACCGCCTGCTCGAAGCGGGCATCGTCGACCCCGTCGAGTCGTCGCTGCCGCCCGGCGACCTCGCCGACGTCACCTACGTCATCCCGGTGCGCGATCGCCCCGCGGCGCTGGCGCGCCTGCTGACCGCGCTCACCGGCCGTTCGGCGTCGTTCTCGGAGACCGGTCGGCGCGGAGCGGGCGGGCCACGCATCGTGGTGGTCGACGACGCGTCGGTCGACGCTGCGGCCACCGCTCGGGTCGCGGCGCGGTTCGGTGCGGAGGTGATCGCCCTGGCCGAGAACGTCGGGCCCGCCGCCGCCCGCAACGCGGGGCTGCGGGTGGTGACCACCCCGTACGTCGCGTTCGCCGATTCGGACGTGGTGGCGCATCCGGAGGCCGTCGAGACGCTGCTCACGCACTTCGCCGACCCTCGTGTGGCGCTCGTCGCACCACGCGTGCTCGGGCTGCCGGGGGAGCGCGGGCTCAACTGGATCGGCCGCTACGAAGACGCCCGCTCCTCGCTCGACCTCGGCGAGCAGCCCGCGATCGTGCGGCAGCGCGCCCCGGTCTCGTGGGTGTCGAGCACCTTCCTGGTGGCGCGGGTCGACGCGCTGGGCGACGGGTTCAGCGCCGACATGCGGGTGGGCGAGGACGTCGACCTCGTCTGGCGCCTTGCCGACGCGGGGCTGCGGGTGCGCTACGAACCCGCAGCGACGGTCTGGCACGAGCACCGCACGACCGTGCGGGCGTGGCTGGCGCGCAAGGCGTTCTACGGCACCGGTGCGCATCCGCTCGCCCAGCGGCATCCGCACGACATCGCGCCGGCCGTGCTCGCCCCGTGGAGCGCCGCGGTCGTGGCCGCGTTGCTCGCGCAGCGGAGGTGGTCGGTGCCGGTCGCGCTCGCGATCAGCGCGGTCACCGTCTGGCGGTTGGCGGGGAAGCTCGGCAAGAGCGAGCATCCGGTGCGCGTCGCCGCCGGGCTCACCGCGAACGGGCTGCTGGCCTCGCTCGTGCAGGCGATGGCCCTGCTGCTGCGGCACTGGTGGCCGGCGGTGGCGATCGGATGCCTGTTCTCGCGTCGGCTCCGGCGCGCCGTACTGGTGGCGCACCTGGTCGACGTGGCGATCGAGCACCGGCGCACCCGGGTGCGGCTCGATCCGCTGCGGTTCGGGCTCGCGCGTCGTCTCGACGACCTCGCCTACGGCGCGGGGGTGTGGGTGAGCGCGCTGCGCGGCCGCTCCTGGGGGGCGCTGCTGCCCGACATCCGCCGCCACCGCTGAGGCGCGGCCGAGCCGAGGGGGCCCAGGAGCAGCTCCGAGGAGAGAGGAGGGGGGATAACCCCCGTGCCGGTTCGTGAGGGGGCCGGATGGGCTGGGCGCGGCGGCTTCGCGAGGCTGGAGATCAGCCAGAACCGGTCGAGGTGCTGGGATGATCGAAGGGAAACGCCATGACCATGACCATGACCGAGAGCGACGAGATCGTGGCCCCACCCGACCGCCCCCGCGGTACCCTGTACGGCCGCCTGTGGCGGGGTGTGCCCCGCGAACTCGGGTTCCTGCTGCCGACGCTGCCGATCGTGATCGCCGGGTTCGTCACGCTCGTCACGCTGTTCAGCACCGGCGTCGGCACCCTGATCATCATGGTCGGGTTCTTCCTGCTCGTGGCGACGATGTGGGTGGCCCGGGCGTTCGGCGCCCTCGAGGTGCGGCGGCTGGCGGCAGCGGGGTTTCCCGCCATCGCGTCGCCCGAGTGGCGCGTGGCCGCCGGCGCGGGCTGGTTCGCGCGCCTGTTCGGGGTGTTCCGCAACGGGCACTACTGGCTCGCGCTGCTGCACGGGCTGATCAACTTCGTGGTGGGGGTGGCGACCTGGACCATCACGATCGTCTGGGCCGCGACCGCCCTCGGTGGGCTGACCTACTGGTTCTACAGCCGCTGGATCCCCGACGGGGATCGCGAGTGGAGCCTGTTCAGCGTCATCGCGGACTTCTTCGTGCCGGGCGCCGACACCGCCTCCGCGGTGGGTCAGCGGCTGGGTGACAACATCGTGCTGTTCGTGGCGGGTGTGATCGCCCTCGCCACGCTGCCGTTCGTGACGCACGGGCTGGTGTCGATCCATCAGGCGATCGCGCGCGGGCTGCTCGGCCCGTTCCGGTCGGACGCGCTGCGTCGCGAGGTGCTCGAACTCTCCGCTTCGCGCGGTGACGCGGTGGCCGCCGAAGGGCATTCGTTGCGCCGGCTCGAGCGCGACATCCATGACGGTCCGCAGCAGCGCCTCGTGCGTCTGCAGATGGATCTCGCCGCCGCCGGACGCCAGCTCGACGGCGATCCGGACCAGGCGCGGCGGCTGATCGACGAAGCGATGACCCAGTCGCGGGAGGCTCTCGACGAGCTGCGGGCGCTCTCGCGTGGCTTCGCGCCGCCGATCCTGCTCGATCGGGGACTCGTCACCGCCCTCGAGTCGGCGGCGGTGCGCAGCGCGGTGCCCACGCGGGTGCTGAGCACGATGCCGGAGGGTCTGCGTGCCCCGGAGCAGATCGAGCGCAACGCCTACTTCGTCGCGAGCGAGGCGCTCGCGAACGTGGCGAAGCACGCGGGGGCCCGGTCGGTGGAGGTGCGCGTCGGAGTGCGGGGCCCGGATGCCGGCGGCGATCCCTCCTGGCTCGACCTGACCGTGACCGACGACGGGCACGGGGGCGCGACGGCTCGCGAGGGCCACGGGCTGGAGGGCCTGGCTCAGCGGGTGCGGGGCGTCGGGGGAGTGCTCGAGGTGACGAGTCCGGCGGGTGGTCCGACCGTGATCGCGGCGCACCTCCCGTTCACGCCGGCACCCGCCTGAGGCCTCGTCCCGTCACGCGTGATCGAGGGCGAAGGCCACGAGCGCCAGGGTGAAGGCGAGCACCGCGGCCGTCGACCGGAAGACGTCGATGCGTTCCCAGCGACGCACGACGTCTTTCCAGTCGGCGGGTGGCGCATCCGGGGTCCAATCGTTCACCCGGATGTTGATCGGCACCGTTCCGAGGAACGAGAAGCCGAGGAAGGCCACCAGTGCGGCGAGTGCGGCCCAGCGCACCGCGGCGCCCGGGCCGGCACCGCCCGCTACGAGGGCGGCGACGGCGAGCACGACGGTGGGCGCCATGAGGGCCGGCACCAGGATGCGCAGCCGGCGCACGAGCGCCTGACGCGCGAGCACGTGGGGCAGGTCGGGCAGGGCGGAGAGCGCGGGCTGGACGCCGTAGCGCACGACGAACTCCTCTCCGGCCAGCAGTCCCGCGAAGACGAGTGCGATGAGTTCGATGACGATGGTGGCGTTCATGTCTTCAGCCTACCTGCCGACCGGTAGGCTGAAGACATGAAAGCAGACACGAAGCGATCGGGGCCGCAGACCCGCGCCCAGATCCAGCAGGTCGCGCTCGACCTGTTCAGCTCGCGCGGCTACGACGCCACGTCGCTTCGCGAGATCGCCGAGCGGGTGGGCATCACCAAGGCGTCGCTGTACTACCACTTCCGCAGCAAGGAGGAGATCGTCGGCTCCGTGCTGGGGTCGCGGGGTGACGAGGGCGCGGAGCTGCTCGACTGGGTGCGCGCCCAGCCTCCCAGCACTGACCTGCTCGAACAGGCGGTGCTGCGCTGGGTGGACTCCCACACGGGCGAGAAGCTGCGCGGCATCCGCTTCGTGACGGCCAATCCCGGACTGATGCGCGCGATCTCGCGCGACGCCGGTGGGCCCATCCGTGATGCACTCACCGGGGTGGCGGAGCTCTTGGCCGAACGAGCCGGCCAGGGCGACGTCGAGCAGGGGCCCGATCCGGAGCGGGTGCTGCTCGTGCGGATGGCCCTGCTCAGCATCAACGCCGCCGTGGCCGCGTCGGCGGGGGCGGGGAACCGATGATCACCGAGACCGCCAACAGGGCGACGATCGCGGGGAGGGCCTGGATGAGATTCGACAGCCAACCGGCCACCGCATCGAACCGGCCCGCGTAGTAGCCTGCTGCGAGCCCGAGCGGCACACCCAGCACGAACGTCACCGCGGTCGCGGTGAGCCCCGCCAGCAGCGTCACCTGTCCACCGTAGAGCAAGCGGCTGAGCACGTCGCGGCCCGACGAGTCGGTACCGAGCAGGTGGCCTGGTCC
>BADC01000776.1 GCA_000333435.1 Corynebacterium-like bacterium B27
GGCGCTGCGCCCTGCGTCTCGCCCTCCGTCGTCAGCCCGCCACCGGCCGACGGAGTAGCGCCGGCGCCCCCCGACCGCCCAGCGCCCGCGGACACGGATGAAGCCGCCGCAGAGGCCGGACCTGACGCAGCAGAGGCACTGGAGGCACCAGCGCCGGTCGCACCCGACGCGCCCGCGCTACCAGCCAGCGGTGCCGACGAACCAGAACCACCCGCCGCGGCTGCAGCTGGGTCGAAGACCGCACGCGGGGCATCCGGCCCGTCGACTCCGATGCGGCGCTCGAGCCGCTCGACGCGGGCGAGCGCACCCCGCTGCGTGTCGTCGGCAGCCGGCACGAGCGTGCGGGCGATCATCAATTCGAGGTGCAGGCGCGGCGAGGTGGCGCCCGTCATCTCGGTGAGGGCGTCGTTCACGATGTCGGCGACCCGTGACAGCTCGGCGTGACCGAACAGGGCGGCCTGTCGGCGCATCCCCTCGATCTCCTCAGCCGGCACCCCGCGCAGCACCGAAGCCGCCGACTCGCGCGTGGCCGCGACGATGATGACGTCGCGCAACCGCTCGAGCAGGTCTTCGACGAAACGGCGCGGGTCTTGGCCGGTCTGGATGACACGATCGACCGCGTCGAACGCCGCCGCCCCGTCGTGCGCGCCGATCGCGTCGATGACCTCGGACAGCAGCGCCCCGTGCGTGTAGCCGAGCAACGCGACCGCGCGCTCGTACTCGACGCGGTTGTTCTCGGAGCCGGCGATCAGCTGGTCGAGCAGCGACAGGGTGTCGCGCGCCGAACCACCGCCGGCCCGCACCACGAGCGGCAGCACACCCGGCGCCACCTCCACGCCCTCGGTCTCGCAGAGCTGCTGCACGTACTCGAGCAGTTGCGCGGGCGGGATGAGACGGAACGGGTAGTGATGCGTGCGCGAACGGATGGTGCCGATGACCTTGTCGGGCTCGGTCGTGGCGAAGATGAACTTGATGTGCTCCGGCGGCTCCTCGACGATCTTCAGCAGCGCGTTGAACCCGCCCGAGGTCACCATGTGCGCCTCGTCGATGATGAAGATCTTGTAGCGGTCGCGCGCCGGGGCGAAGATGGCGCGCTCACGCAGGTCGCGGGCGTCGTCGACGCCACCGTGGCTCGCGGCGTCGATCTCGACCACATCGAGTGACCCCATGCCGTCGCGGCTCAGCTCGACACAACTCGGGCAGACGCCGCACGGCTTGTCGGTCGGGCCCTCGGCACAGTTCAGGCACCGGGCCAGGATGCGCGCCGACGTCGTCTTGCCACAGCCACGCGGCCCGCTGAACAGATAGGCGTGATTGACCCTGTTCGTCCGCAGCGCCGTCATGAGCGGATCGGTCACCTGCGACTGACCGATCATCTCGGCGAAGTTCTCTGGCCGGTAACGGCGATACAGGGCGGTGACCACGAAGTAAGACTACCTTCGCCCACCGACAGTGTTGGCTGCCGGGCGGCCCGGGCTTCGCTCGGGCTGCCCGGGCGTCGCCGGTCCTTGCCCGGCGCCGCGCGACATGTGAGGGCGCGGTCGAACGGCGCGGCCTTCGGTCGCACCGTTCGGCCACGCCCTCACCTTGGGTCAGCCGGGAGGGGCCTGTTGCGGTCGGTCTCGCCACTCGCGGGTTGGGCGTGGGGGGGATGGGGCGGGCGCGGCGGTGCGGCGGCTGACGCGGGGCGCGTCAGAGGTCGCGGGCGTAGCAGCGGGAGAGGGCGGAGCCGACGTAGGGGCCGAAGAGGGGGATGGGGGTGTAGCCCTCGCGCTCGTAGAAGCGGATGGCGTCGGGCTGGCCGTCGCCCGTCTCGAGCAGCAGGCGCGTCTCGCCGAGGGAGCGCGCCGCATCCTCGATCGCGCGGAGGAGGGCGGTGGCGACGCCGGTGCCGCGCGCCGCAGGATCGACGTACATCCGTTTGATCTCCGCACCCCCGTCCGCGAGCGGACGCAGACCACCGCAGCCGATCGCCCGCCCGTCGGCGTCGCGCGCCACGAAGAACACCGGAACCGACGCCGCCGTGGGCACCTCGCCCGGCTCATGGTCGTCGCGGCCGTAGCGCGCATCAAGTTCGTCCCGCTGCGCCTGCCGGAGCGCCGCGGAATCGGGCGCGTCGAAGGGCTCGCGGGCGATCGTGAAGGGGGAGGGCACGGGCATCCTCTCGTCGTTGCGGACTCGTAACGAAAGTTACCGTAACGCTTGTTATGCTTATGAGCAAGTCGTCCGCCGGCCGCCATGGAAAGGGAATCGGATGAGCCGCCCCCGCAATCTCGTCGACCAGCAGCAGCGTCTCTCGGAGGCGACGTGGTCGGTGCTGACCGAGCGCGGCCTACCGGGCCTCACCATCCGCGCCGTGGCCGAGCGCGCGGGCTGCACCACCGGCCTCGTCATGCACGCGTTCCCGAACAAGGAGGCGCTGCTGCTGCACGCCCGCGACCTCCTGCACAGCCGCACCGGCGAGCAGCTCGACGCTGCGGCCGCCGGTGCGGGAGCCGACCCGGCAGCGGTCTTGCGCTCCGTGCTCTTCGCCGCGATGACCCTCGACGACGAGAGTGTCGACGAAGCCCGCGTCTGGATCAGCTACCTCGCCGCCGCCATCGCCGACCACGCTCTCGCCGAACGCCACGTCACCGGCAACCGGCGCATGATCGCGCGCATCACCGCCCTCGTCGCGGCCTGCCGCCCGCACTGGGCCACCGAGCGCAGCCGCCACGAGGCGCTCGCGCTCATCTCCCTCGCCGACGGCGCGAACACGCTCAGCACCATGGACCCCGAGACGTACTCCCCGGACGCGCAACGACGCATGATGACCGACGCGATCGACCGGATGCTCGCCACCGACCCCGATCCGATCGCGCCTTCACCCACCAGTCCCGGCGCCGCGGACGACTCGAACGAGGCCGAGGACGGCGCGGGCGACAGCGCGCCGCGCATCCGCCCCTTCCGCCCGGCGGACACGGAGGCTGTGGTCACGCTCTGGCAGCAGTGCGGGCTCACGCGCCCGTGGAACGACCCGCGCAAGGACATCGCCCGCAAGCTCACCACCCAGCCCGAACTGTTCCTCGTCGCCGAAGCGGCCGCCCGCCTCGTCGGCACCGCCATGGCGGGCTACGACGGCCACCGGGGTTGGGTGAACTACCTCGCGGTCGACCCCGCAGAGCAGGGGCACGGCATCGGCCGCCGATTGATGACCGTGATCGAGCACGAACTCACCGAGCGCGGCTGCCCGAAACTGAACCTGCAGATCCGCGCCGGGAACGAGGGCGTGATGGCCTTCTACGAGGCCCTCGGCTACGCGCCCGACGGTGCCGTGTCGTTCGGCAAGCGGCTGATCGCCGATGTGTGATGAGTTACTACCGCTTTGAGCATGACCGACCCCGTATAGCGCGCCGATGCCTCTGAAAACCGTAGTTACCCGGGGACCCGAGAGACACCGCGGCTACGACACCGCCGCGAGCGACTGCCGAGCGATCTCCAGCTCCTCGTTCGTCGGCACCACGAGCACCGCCACCCGCGACGACTCCGGCGAGATGTACCGCGGCGAGCGCGACTCCACCTCGTTCAGCGCCGGGTCGACCGAGATGCCGAGTTCGGCGAGCCCCTCGAGCGAGCGCGCCCGCACGAGCGGGTTGTTCTCCCCCACCCCCGCCGTGAACACGACTGCGTCGAGGTGCCCGAGCTGGGCGTAGTACGCCCCGATGTACCCGCGGATGCGGTGCAGGTACACGTCGAGCGCCAACGCGGCCGCCGCATCCCCCGCCGCGGCCGCCTTCTGCACATCGCGCATGTCGCCGTGCCCCGACAGGCCGAGGAGCCCCGAGCGACGGTTCAGCAGCTCGTCGAGCTCTGCGAACCCCATGCCCGTCTTGCGGTTGAGGTGGAACAGCACCGCCGGATCGATGTCTCCCGACCGCGTGCCCATCACGAGCCCCTCGAGCGGCGTCATGCCCATCGACGTCTCGACCGAGCGCCCGCCGTCGATCGCCGCCACGGAGGCGCCGTTGCCGAGGTGCAGCACGATCATCTTCAGATCCGACACCGGCCGCCCGAGGAACTCCGCCGCCGCCCCCGACACGAACTTGTGCGAGGTGCCATGGAAGCCGTACCGCCGCACGCGCTGCTTCTCGGCCAGCGCCGCATCGATCGCGTAGGTGTAGGCGGCCGGCGGCAGCGTCTGGTGGAACGCCGTGTCGAACACCGCCACCTGCGGCACGTCGGGGAAGGCCTTCTGGGCGGCGGTGATCCCTTCGAGGTTCGCCGGGTTGTGCAGCGGCGCCAGCTCGGCGAGGTCTTCGATGTTGATCTTCACGAGGTCGGTGATGACCGTCGCCTCGTGGAACCGCTTGCCGCCGTGCACCACCCGGTGTCCGACGGCGGCGAGCGGATGCGCGTCGAGACTCGGCCCGTGCTCCGCGAACGCGCGCAGCATGGCTTCGAACCCGGCGGTGTGGTCGGCGATCGGCTCCTTGCTCTCCCAGAGCCCCACCTGCGTGGTGTGCCGGGTGTGCCCCGACTCCTCGCCGATGCGCTCGACGAGACCGGAGGCGAGCACCGCCTCGGTCGCGGCGTCGATCAGCTGGTACTTGAACGAGGAGGAGCCGCTGTTGACGACGAGGATGGCGCTCACGACTGCGCCGCCGGAGTCGCCGCCTGAATGGCCGTGATGGCGATGGTGTTCACGATGTCCTGCACCAGTGCTCCTCGGGAAAGGTCGTTGATCGGCTTGTTGAGCCCCTGCAGCACCGGCCCGATGGCCACGGCGCCGGCGCTCCGCTGAACAGCCTTGTAGGTGTTGTTGCCGGTGTTCAAGTCCGGGAAGATGAACACTGTGGCACGACCAGCCACCTGCGAACCGGGCATCTTCGCGGCGGCGACCACCGCATCCGCTGCCGCGTCGTACTGGATCGGGCCCTCCACCAGGAGCGACGGCCGCAACGAGTGCACGAGCGCCGTGGCCTCCCGCACCTTCTCGACGTCGGCGCCGGTGCCCGACGAACCGGTGGAGTAGGAGAGCATCGCCACCCGCGGCTCGATGCCGAACTGCTCGGCGGTCTCCGCCGACGACACCGCGATGTCGGCCAGCTGCGAGCTCGTCGGGTCGGGCACGACCGCGCAGTCGCCGTAGACCAGCACGCGGTCGGCGAGCGCCATCAGGAACACGCTCGACACCACCGACACCCCGGGCTGCGTCTTGATGATCTCGAAGGCCGGCCGGATGGTGTGGGCGGTGGTGTGCGCCGCCCCCGACACCATGCCGTCGGCGAGCCCGAGCTGCACCATCATGGTGCCGAAGTACGACACATCCGCCACGGTGTCGTAGGCCATGTCGTAGGTGATGCCCTTGTGGGCGCGGAGCCGCTGGTACTCGGCCCCGAAACCGGTCGCGCAGAGTGGCGTCGAACGGGCTCACCACGGCGGCACCGTCGAGGTCGAGCCCGAGGTCGGTGGCCCGGCGCGCACCTCGGCCTCCTCCCGAGGATGGTCAGCCGCGCCACCCCGCGCTTCAGCACGGTGCTCGCTGCACGCAGGATGCGGTCGTCGCCGCCCTCGGGCAGCACGATGTGACGGTCGGCCTGACGAGCGCGCTCGAGCAGCCCGTACTCGAACATCAGCGGGGTGACGACATCCGCCTTGCTGACGTCGAGCAGGTCGAGCAGCTGTCTGCCGTCGACGTACTGCTCGAACAGGGCGAGCGCGTTGTCGTACTTCACCTGCGAATCGGCGGCGAGGCGCCCACGGGTCGAGGTGATGCGCACGGCCGTCTCGTAGGTGCCGAGCGGGGTGGTGATGATGGGGATCTTCGGGTCGAGCCCTTCGATCAGGCGCAGCACCGGCTCGGGCAACTCGAAACCGCCGTTCAGCACGATGCCGGCGAGAGAGGGGAAAGTGCCGGATGCGTTGGCCATCAGCACCGCGAGCAGCAGCTCGGCCCGGTCGGCGGGCACCACCACCACGGCGCCCTCGGTGAGGCGGGGCAGCACGTTCTTCATCGACATCGCGGCGACCACGACGCCGAGCGCCTCGCGGGCCAGCAGGCGGCGGTCGCCGAGGATCATGGTGCCGTCGATGGACTCCAGGATGCCCGCCATGCTCGGTGCCACGAGCACCCGGTCTTCGGGAATGGCCCAGACGGGCACGCGACGGGACTGCGCCGGGGCAGGGCCGGCCTGTGCCGACACCGCCAGCCCCTCGACCGCCTCGCGGGCGGCGCTGCCGATGGCGTCGCGGATCTTCTCCAGGTGCCCGGGGTCGGAGCGGTTCGACACGATGCCGATCAGCGTCGCGTGAGCGTTGCGGAGTTCGAGCAGGGCGAGCTCGGTGATCTGGCGCATCTCGTCGGCCGAGCGGGCCTCGGAGTGGCCGAGCAGCTCATCCGAGCCCTGGCCCTTGCGGCCGCCGAGCACGAGCAGCACCGGGGCACCGAGGTTGGCGGCGATGCGGGCGTTGAAGCCGAGCTCGGTGGGGCTGCCGACGTCGGTGTAGTCGGAGCCGAGGATGACCACGGCGTCGCACTCGCGCTCCACCGCCTTGTAGCGCTCCACGATGCGGGAGAGCGCGGCATCCGGGTCGTCGTGCACGTCGTCGTAGGTGACGCCGATGGCCTGGTCGTAGTCGAGCGGGCCGCCGTTCTCGCCGTTGTGGGCGAGGAGCATCTCGAGCACGTAGTCGCGGGCGCTCACCGAACGGGCGACCGGGCGGAACACCCCCACCCGGCGCACCGAGCGCCGCAGCGTGTCGAGCACGCCGAGCGCGATCGTCGATTTGCCCGAGTGGCCCTCGGCGGAGGTGATGTAGACGCTCTTCACGCGGTCGGCCGGGCTGGTGGTCTGTTCGAGTCGGGGCACGGATTCCTCTCGGGTTGTCCGTCTCCGATTCTACGGCGCGAGGGTTCGGCGCGCCTGGGTGCGCCCGGCGGTGCGGGCGCTCAGGCGCCGCAGTACTCGCTGGCCACTGCGGTGCCCTCGACGACCGAGATGATCTGCAGCTCGCCCGTGCCGAAGTCCTCGAAGTTGATCGTGCGCCCGTCGGCGGCGATGCGGTACACGGTGCTCCCCTGCATGCCCTGGTAGCTCTCGAGCTCGGGGTACGCGGCCTGCAGCTCGGCGACGGTGGAGCCGAGCCCGATGCCGGCGGCGGTGCGCGGCTGCGGCGTGGTGGGGGCGATGCCGTCGAGGGCGAGCATCCGCACCACCACGATCGGGGCCGACGGGTCGCTCTGGTCGATGCCGCTCACCGCCGTGAGGCCCAGGCCGTCCAGGCCGTAGGTGTCGACGCCGGGCCGGCAGGTGTCGACGGATGCGGGTACCGCCGCCTGCACGTCGGCGAGCGTCTCGGCGAGCACGAACGGGCCGATGCCGGCGTAGTCGATCACCCAGGTGGCGGGATCTCCGGGGTCGTACGCGGCCGGGTCGGGCGCGTCGGTGGGGGTCGGCGACGGGCTCGGCGAGGCAGTCGGAGTGACCGTCACCGTGACCGTGGGGGCGGGGGCGGGTGCTGAGCAGCCGGACGCGATGGCGAGCACGGCGAGCACGGCTCCGGTGAGTGCGATCACGCGGGGGAATCCCATGGCTGCTCCTCGTCGACGCCTGCCGCAGGGTGCGACGGGCGGGTCGCTTCACCCTAGGGCGGGCGATGCGATCGTCGCGCGCCCCCGTTCGGGCCGCCCCTTAACGAGAAAGGACCCCCCGCGCACCCGCCAGAGCCCGGTTACCCTTGCTACGTTTCCGTCCTGGGGGAGTTGGCCTGGATGGCGCCACACGGGGAGCCGAGAACCAGTGTAGCAAGTCGCGGGGTTGAGTCCTGCGCCCGGGCGGCGTTAGCTGGAGAGCATGAAGATCGCGATCGCAGGCGGACACGGGCAGATCGCTCTGCTCACCACGAAGTTGCTCAGCGCATCCGGCCACGAGGTCTGGGGAATCGTGCGCAACCCGGCGCACACCGCCGACATCGAGGCGGCCGGCGGGCAGGCGCTGGTGCTCGACCTCGAGCAGGCCGACTCGGAGCAGCTGGCCGCCGAGCTCTCGAAGCGGTCGGTGGAGGCGGTGGTGTTCGCCGCCGGCGCCGGTCCGGGGTCGAGTGCCGAGCGCAAGCTGACCGTCGACCGCGATGGGGCGGTGCTGCTCGCCGACGCGGCGTGGCGGGCCGGCGCGCGCCGGTACGTGATGGTGTCGGGCATGGCGGCGGATTCGTTCGACCCGTCGAGCGAGGACATCTTTCAGATCTACCTGCGGGCGAAGAGCGAAGCGGATGCGGCGGTGCGCGCCTCGGAGCTCGACTGGACGATCGTGCGACCCGGTGGTCTCACCGACGAGCCCGCCACGGGTCTGGTGACGCTGGCGGAGTCGACCGGGCGCGGCACCATCCCGCGCGCCGACGTGGCGTGGATCGTGAGCCGGCTGCTCGAATCCGGCGCCGCGGTGCACCGGCAGTTCGAGGCGATCTCGGGTTCGACGCCCATCGCGGAGGCGCTGCGGGCGGTGGAGGGTCCGCGCGTCGGGTAGCATGTTCTCTGGTCATCGGCTCGCCGGTGCCCAAGGAGAATTCGCCTAGTGGCCTATGGCGCACGCTTGGAAAGCGTGTTGGGTGCAAGCCCTCGGGGGTTCGAATCCCCCATTCTCCGCCGAGAACACCCCTGTTGGGTGAGCGCAGCACACCCCTGAACCTGGCAGTCGGTCGGTGTCGCTAGGCGATCGGGCCGAACAGGCATACGGTTGGCCCCCAGTCACGACTTTGTGATCAGGTACCCTCGAGTGCGGGGGATTTTGGGGGGCTTCGTGCGAAGCCAGAACGTTCTCCGTCGTCACCCGTCCGAATCGAAACGAAACCACATCCGCGTGCTCGCCGGCGCCGGTGCTCTCACGCTGGGAGTGGCCGCCCTGCTCGGCACCGCGCAGTCGGCCGGCGCGACCGCCATCCCGGTGGACCTCGGTACCGTTGCGAGCTACTCCGTGCTGGGCGGGCAGTCCGTCACCAACACCGGACCGAGCGTGCTCGGCGCCGGCCTCGGTGTCAGCCCGGGCACCGCGATCACGGGGTTCCCGCCCGGGCTCGTGCTCGGCGCCCAGCACGCCGCCGACGCCGACGCACTGCAGGCGCAGAGCGATCTCGTGACCGCCTACGACGCCGCAGCGGCCCAGGCGACGGATGCGAGCGTCGCCGGCGACCTCGGCAACCAGACCCTGCTCCCCGGCGTCTACACGGCGGCGAGCTCGATCGGCCTGACGGGCCCGCTCACTCTCGATGGGCAGGGCGACCCCGACGCGGTGTTCGTGTTCCAGATCGGTTCCGGACTCACGACCGCGACCTCGAGCAGCGTCGTGCCGATCAACGGCGCGCGGGCCTGCAACGTCTACTGGCAGGTGGGCGAATCCGCGGTCATCGGTTCGAGCACGTCGTTCGTCGGAACGATCATGGCGCTGACCACCATCACGATGGGCTCCGGCGCCACCGTCTACGGGTGCGCGCTCGCCCGCAACGGGTCGGTGACGCTCGACAACAACGTCTTCACCGACGGACTGTGCTCGACGACGACACCGACGAGCCCGCCCGCGACCACTCCCCCCACCAGCCCGCCCGCCACCACACCGCCGACCAGCCCGCCCGCCACCACGCCGCCGACCAGCCCGACCGCCACCACACCGCCGACGACACCCCCGGGTGACGGCGGCGGAACGGGTGGCTCCGGTGGCTCCGGCGGCTCCGGCGGGTCGGGCGGCACCTGAAGCGGCGGGTCGGGCGGGCCGGGCAACGGCGGACTAGGCCGGCACCGGCACCGGCTCGGGCGACAGCGCAGGAACCGGCTGCGCAGGTGCTGGCAGCGGAAGCGGCGGCGCCGGTTCCGCGGGCTCAGGCTCCGAAGCAGCAGGTGGCAGCGGCGGTCTCGCCTCTACCGGATTCGCAGTGACACCCCTCGCCGGAGTGGAGGGAGCGCTCGCGCTCCTTGGCCTCATCCTCCTGGAGATCGCCGTCAGTCGCCGACGTCGAGTGCGTCGCTAATAATACCGGCTCCCGGCACGCGCCCATTGGTCACGTGTCGGGACGCGTGGGCGTCCTGCCTACTCGAGGATCTCCT
>BADC01000775.1 GCA_000333435.1 Corynebacterium-like bacterium B27
GTGACAGCGGCACCAGCCGCGAACCGGGCCGGAAGGCGGTCACCACCGCTGCGACGCTGTCGCTCACACGCACCTCTCCGCCCCGCGGTGCATCCTCGGGAGCGACTACTATGCTTGCACCCCATGACGGATTCGCCCGCGGAGACACAGCCGGGCGACGACTCGGGGGCGCACACACCCACCATCGGGCGGCGCTCCTTCGTCGGCGTCGGGGCGGCCTCGCTGGTGTCGGCGGGCGTGGGCTTCGCGGTCGTCATCATCGTGCCGAAGGTGCTCGACAAGCCCGACGCCACGCTCTTCCTCACCTTCTGGTCGTTGCTGTTCGCGTTCTTCGGCATCCTCGGCGGCCTCTCGTCGGAGACCACCCGGGCGGTGCACGCGAGCGACCGCGACCCGCGACCGGCGGCCGAGCGACACGAACCGCGGATGCTCCCGGTGGGGCTCGGGGTGGGCGTCGTGCTCGGCCTCCTGCTCTGGGCAACGAGCTTCTGGTGGGGGCCGCTCGTGCTCACGCCGGGCACCGCGTTCCTCGCGTTGCCGCTCGGCTGCGGGATTGCGCTCTACGCGGGGCACGCCACCATCGTCGGCATCCTCGGCGGGCGGTTGCAGTGGCCGACCTACGTGCGGCTCGTGATCGGCGACTCGCTGCTGCGCATCCTCTTGGTCGTGGTGACGGCAATGGTGGCCGCCTCGGTCGCCGGGTTCGCGGTCGCCGCCAGCGCGTCGACGGTGGCGTGGCTCGTGGGGCTGCTGTTCTCACCGACGCTCCGGTCGGCGGCCGGCGCGCGAGCGGATGCGGGGCTCCGCGACTTCCTGCGACGCGTCGGGCACGCCTGCCTCGCATCGGGATCGAGTGCGGTGCTCGTGGTGGGCTTCCCGGTCATCCTCAGCCTCACCTCGTCGCACGACGCGTACGTGCTCGCCGCGCCGCTGCTGGTCGCGATCACCTTCACCCGCGCCCCGCTGCTCATTCCCCTCAACGCGTACCAGGGCGTCGCGATCGCGCACTTCGTCAACAACCGCTCGGCCGGGCTGCGCGCGCTGGCGCCGGTGGCCCGGCTGCTGGCGCTGATCGCCGTGGTGGGCGCGATCCTGGGGGCGCTGCTCGGGCCGTGGCTGCTCGTGCTGGTCTACGGCGAGGACTACTACGTGGGGCCGTGGACGATCGCGGGCCTCGTGATCGCGGCCGGGATGCTCGCCCTCGTCACCCTCACCGGCGCCCTCTGCCTCGCCGTCGACAAGCACCGTGCCTTCTCGCTCGGCTGGATCGCCGCGACCGTGCTGGCCGTCCTCATCCTGCTGCTCCCGCTCGACCTCGAGCTGCGCGCGGTGCTGAGCCTCTTGATCGGGCCCGTCGCCGGGCTCGTCGTGCATTACTTCGCCCTGCGGCCCCGGCCCCGGAAGGAGACCTCGTGAGCGACGACATCCGAGCCAGCGTCTGCATGGCCACCTACCGCGGTTCGGCCTACGTGGCCGAGCAGATCGAGTCGATCGTGGCGCAGCTCGGGCCCGACGACGAGCTCGTGATCGTCGACGACTGCTCGCCCGACGACACCATGGCGGTGATCGTCGCGACCATCGACCGGCTGGGCGAGTCGCGCGTGTTCGTCACCCGCACCAACGAGAATGCCGGCTACGTGCGGGCGTTCGAGGCGGCCATCCGGCGCGCCCGGGGGCGCTTCGTCTTCCTGTCCGACCAGGACGACGTGTGGACTCCGGGTCGGCACGAGGCCATGATCGACGGGCTGCAGCGCTCCCTCGTGGTGGCCGGCAACCACTCCATCCTCGGGCGCGCGGGTGCACGTCTGTGGTACCCGCCGCTTCGGGCGGCCACCTCGCGGCAGCACCTGCTGAACCTGTTCGCCATCATGATCGGCTACCGGCCCTACTTCGGCTGCGCGATGGGGTTCCGGCGGGAGGCGATCGAGGGGGGCATCCTGCCCATCCCGGCGTACGTCAGCGAGTCGCACGACGTGTGGATCGCCATCACGGGCAACGTGCGGCGGAGCATCCGGCACCTCGACGCGGTCGTGGTGGAGCGCCGGCTGCACGACGCGAACCAGACGCCACTCGGCATCCGGGGCCTCTCCGCCATCCTCCGCGCCCGCTGGATGTTCGTCCGACTGATCGGGGAAGCGCTCCGTCGTCGCCGCGCAGCCCTCGCGGCACGCGGCGACGGCGGGCGGGCTACTCGCCCGGGGCAGCCAGGAAGAGCTCGCCCGCGCCGGTGAACGTGAGCTCGCCCTCCTGCGGCGTCACGAAGACCGCATCGCCGCGCGAGAGGGTGACGGAGCCCGTGCCGCCGGCGACGGTGACCGAGCCCGCGACGCAGATCGCGATGGCGGCACCGCGCGGCGGGTAGGCGACCGACGGCACCTCGTCGCCGACCGTGATGCGGGCCAGCACGAAGTCGTCGACGTCGGGCTGGAACAGCTGCAGCCCCGGCACGGGCGACGTGGGCACGAGGTAGGGGACGGGCAACGACGCGAAGTCGAGCACGTCGAGCAGTTCGGGAACGTCGATGTGCTTGGGCGTGAGCCCGCCGCGCAACACGTTGTCCGACGCGGCCATCAGCTCGACGCCGAGCCCACGGAGGTACGCGTGCACGTTGCCGGCGGGCAGGTAGAGCGCCTGCCCGGCGGTCAGGGTCACCCGGTTCAGCAGCAGCGAGATGACGATGCCGGGGTCGCCCGGGTACTCCTCGTTCAACTGCACGACGGTCTCGAGCGAGGGGGTGTACGGGTCGGTGAGGTGCGCGTGCGCCGGGTGCAACGCCTTCTCGGTGGTGCGCACCAGGTGCCCGATCAGTGCCTCCACCTCGGGGCCGCCCTCCAGCAGCCACTTCACGACCGACTCGAGCACCTGCTCATCGGTCTCGTGCAGGGTCACCGAGTCTTCGAGCAAATGCACCATCGGGCCGTAGAGCTCCCAGCGCGGCGCGGTCTGCGAGCCGTCGATCATCACCAGCAGGTCGACGATCTCGCGCACCTCCGCGAGCGGGCGGAAGCCGCACAGCGCATCGAAGGTGGGGCTCAGGGCGACGATGATCTCGGGCTTGTGCAGCGCATCCTTGTAGTTGCGGTTCGACGCGGCGAGCGGAACCCCGGCGGCGTTCTCGCGCTCGAAGCCCTCCCGGGCGCGGTCGAGCGTGGGGTGGGCCTGCAACGACAACGGATGCGCGGCCGCCAGGATCTTCAGCAGGAACGGCAGCGTGTCGCCCTGCCCGAGAGCCGTGGCCGGATCGGCGGCGATCCAGGCGGCGAGGTCGGCCGCGCCGCCGGTGAGGGCGGGGTCGAGCACGCGGCTCGGGCTGCCCGGGTGCGCGCCGAGCCAGAGCTCGGCCTGCGGATCTCCGGTCTCGGGCGTGCCGAGCAGTTCCGGGATGGCGGTGGTGGAGCCCCAGGCGTAGTCACGCGGGGTGTTGGCGATCGGAACGAACATTGATCTGACCTCATTCTCACGACCGGGCTGGGGCGCCCGATTAGCAGCGACCTACAAGCGTCGACTCTGGCGGCTTCCGGACGATTAGACCAAACTACCAAGCGGCGGAGCCCGCCCCGACACCGGCCGCTAGGCTCGCCCCGCCGATCCACCGGACACGCACCACCACGAACACGCACCACAACGAACACGCAACGGAGCAGCCATGACCTTCGAGCCCCTCGCCAGCGACTTCTACGGCTACGAGAACCTCCTCACCGACCAGGAGCGCGAGGCGCTGACGCGCCTGCGCGACTACCTGGCCGCCGAGGTGAAGCCGATCGTCAACGAGCACTGGGAGAACGCGACCTTCCCGCACGAGATCGTGAAGGGCCTCGCCGACCGGGGCGTGTACAGCTTCGCCTGGGAGGAGACGAAGCCGTTCGAAAACTCGGCGGTGTTCCGTGGCTTCGTGGCGCTCGAGCTGGCGCGGGTCGACGCATCCGTCGCCACCCTCGTCGGAGTGCAGAACGGTCTCGCGATGGGCGCGATCAGTGTGACGGGGTCGGCCGAGCAGCGCGCGGAGTGGCTGCCGAAGATGGCCCGCGGCGAGGTGGTGGGCGCCTTCGGCCTCACCGAGCCGCAGTCCGGCTCCGACTCGGCGCAGGGCCTCCGCACGATCGCGACCCGCGACGGCGACGAGTGGGTGCTGAACGGCTCGAAGCGCTGGATCGGCAACGCCACCTTCAGCGACATCACCGTGATCTGGGCGAAAGACGCCGCCGACGGCAGGTGAAGGGCTTCATCGTGCCCACCGACCCCCCCGGCTACACGGCGAC
>BADC01000774.1 GCA_000333435.1 Corynebacterium-like bacterium B27
GAGGAGGAGCCCATGTTGATGATGCGGCCGCCGGTCTCCTGCTGCTCCATGATGCGGAACGCCTCGCGGCAGGTGAGGAACACCGCGGTGAGGTTGGGCTCCATGGTCTTGTTCCACTCCTCGAGCGTGACCTCGGTCACCGGGGGAGCGAGCGAGTCGCGGCCGGCGCTGTTGACGATGAGGTCGACGCTGCCCCAGCGGTTGCGGGTGTCGGCGAAGAGGTCG
>BADC01000773.1 GCA_000333435.1 Corynebacterium-like bacterium B27
CGTTCGCTCACGCCCACCGCGGTGAGCCGCTTGCCGACGATCGATCGCTGCGTCACGAGCCCGGCGATCACCACGATCACCACGGCG
>BADC01000772.1 GCA_000333435.1 Corynebacterium-like bacterium B27
TGGATGATCGACATGGCCGCCCTTCCCGCAGAGATGCACCCATGGTGCCACCCCGCGAGGGCGGAGTGAAGAGGCGGCGGGCGCCCTACTTCGTGCTGTCGCTCCCGGACGCCGACTCCGGGTTCGCTGCCGCCCCGCCGCCGGCGGTCACCGCGGTGCCGGCGAGTTCCTCGTCGGTCCAGCGCTCGGCCGCGGCGGCAGCCTCTGCCTCGGCCTGCTCCTCGGGCGACGCGACGCCCTTCGGCCCGCGGCCTTCCCGGTACACCGAGATCTCGAGGCCGGGGTGCCGCCGACCCTGCACGATGAAGAGCACGATGCCGAGCACGACCGCGGCGAACGAGGCCCAGACGTTGGCCGGGATGCCGAGGAAGCCGTCGCTCGACGGATCGATGCGGATGGCTTCGAGCCAGCTGCGGCCGAGCCCGTACCAGACGAGGTAGAGCGCGAACAGGCGTCCCCAGCGCAGGTGGAAGCGGCGCTCGATCAGCAGCAGGAGCGCGACACCCACCAGGTTCCAGATGATCTCGTAGAGGAACAGCGGGTGGAACAGGGTGCCGTCGGCCAGGCCCGTCGGGAACTTCGCGTTGGTCGACTCGATCTCGAGTCCCCAGGGAAGCGTGGTCGGCAAGCCGAAGAGCTCGTGGTTGAAGTAGTTGCCGAGGCGGCCGATCGCCTGGGCGACGAGCATCGCGGGCGCCAGCGCGTCCGCGAACGACCAGAGCCGGATGCCCGTGATGCGGCAGCCGATCCAGGCGCCGATCGCGCCGCCGATCAGCGAACCGTAGAGGGCGTTCCCGCCGTCCCAGATGGCGAACACGTTCCAGAGGTTCGCGCCGGGGTAGAAGTAGTCGCCGATGTGCGTGAACACGTGGTAGAACCGTGCCCCGATGATGCCGAGGGGGACGGCCCAGAGCACGATGTCGATCACGATGCCCGGCTCACCGCCGCGCCTGGTCAGGCGCCGGTTCACGATGATCATCGCGACGATGATGCCGGCCAGGATGAACAACGCGTAGATGTGGATCTGGAAGATCCAGATGTTGAAGACGGCGAACGCGGGATCGGGGCTCGGGATGCTTAGCGGGCTGATGATCTGCGACCTTTCAGGAGTGCGCGGTGAGCTGCGCGATGCACCGGATCGACCCGGCCACGTCGAATTCTAAAGGATACGGCTCGGAGCATCGATCACAGCGCATTCGTAGCCAAACGGGCGACCGGCCGCTAAGCTGGATTCAGTTGTTGTGTGACCCATGAATCTTGAATAGGGTCTTTTGCCGGTGTTTCACGCCGGCGAGGACTTGCATTTCTGAGGAGCGGAACAAAGTACACCGCGACGGTAGGCCTCGACAAGCGGGGCCGCTTACCTCGAAATGAGAAAACAATGCCTACAGGTACCGTGAAATGGTTCAACTCCGAAAAGGGCTTCGGCTTCATCTCGCCCGATGACGGTGGCGAGGACGTGTTCGCCCACCACTCCGGCATCAGCGGCAGCGGTTACAAGAACCTCGAAGAGAACCAGCGCGTCAGCTTCGACGTCACCCAGGGCCGCAAGGGCCTCCAGGCCGAGAACATCACGCCGGTCAGCGCGTAGTCTCGCCCCACCACCCCGAAGAACCCGTGTCGGCCGCTGGCCGCACGGGTTCTTTGTCGTCTGCCGGGGCAATACGCAGGTTCGGCCCGTAGCGTGAGGGCATCTGAAGTGGGCATCCGCTCGAACACCCGGCTGGGAAGTCGAACCCGACACCAGTGAGCAGGTCCCGTGACCGTCTTGTCCACCTCGAACGTCCGCGCCACCGCGCCCCGCAAAGCGGGCGCCGCGCATCCGACCGCCGCCTACTCCGAGCTCCTCGCCACCGTGCGCGACGTAGGGCTGCTCCGCAAGCGGCGCACCTTCTACATCGTCATGTTCGCCGCGCTCGTGCTCGCTCTCGGCGGTGCCGCCACCGGGTTCGTGCTGCTCGGTGAATCCTGGTACCAGCTGCTCATCGCCGGCGGCCTCGGCATCATCTTCACGCAGTTCGCGTTCCTCGCACACGAGGCAAGTCACCGCCAGGTGTTCGAGTCCGGGCCCGCCAACGACCGCGCCGGCCGCACCCTCGCCACCGCGTTCGTGGGCATGAGCTACACCTGGTGGATGTCAAAGCACACGCGCCATCACGGCAACCCCAACGTCGTCGGCAAAGACCCGGACATCGACATCGACGTCGTTTCCTTCCTCGAAGAGGATGCGGCCACCCGCCGCGGCCCGATGGCGTGGCTGACCCGCAGGCAGGGCTTCCTCCTCTACCCGCTGCTGCTCCTCGAGGGCTTCAACCTGCACTACCACTCGTTCAGGACTTTGTTGAGCCGCCGCCCGGTGGAGGGCCGTCGGCTCGAGCTGTGGTTCATCGGCATCCGCCTGATCGCCTACCTCGCCGTCATCTTCTATTTCCTGCCGCTCGGCATGGCCTTCGCCTTCATCGGTGTGCAGCTGGCCGTGTTCGGCCTCTACATGGGGGCATCGTTCGCCCCGAACCACGTCGGCATGACCGTGTTCCCGGCGGGCTCCCGCATCGACTTCCTCAGCAAGCAGGTGCTCTCCTCCCGCAACATCGCGGGCGGCTGGGGCATGACCGTGTTCATGGGCGGGCTCAACCTCCAGGTCGAGCACCATCTCTTCCCGAACATGGCCCGCCCGAACCTCCTGAAGGCGCGGCCCATCGTGCAGGAGTACTGCGCCACCCACAAGATCCCCTACACGCAGACGTCGCTGCTCGAGGCGCACGCCGCCGTCGTGGCGTACATGAACCGGGTGGGCAAGGCTGCGCCCGATCCCTTCGACTGCCCGGTCGTGAACCAGTACCGTCTGCGCCGCAGCTGACCCGAGCACCGACCCCGTATCGTTGTCGGGTGAGCATCTCGAGCAGCCGACCGCGATCCGTTCTCCGACTCGTCGCCCTGGTTGCCGCAGCGATCGGGGTCGGCGCTCTGCTGCTGGCCGGTCCCGCCGCCGCACAGGCGCACGACGCGCTCGAGTCGTCCTCACCCGCCGCGGGCGACTCGGTCACCACCGACCCGGGCACCGTCTCGCTCACCTTCTCGGACGCGCTCATCACCATCGGCGACGACACCAGCGGATTCGCGGTGCAGGTCGTCG
>BADC01000771.1 GCA_000333435.1 Corynebacterium-like bacterium B27
CGCGCTACCTCGCCGACACCTTCTGGCCGACCTCGACCTCCACGACGCCGCCGAACCTCTCGCCGCCNTGATGGAACGCGCTCCCTCGGGCAAGAGCTACGTGCTCGCCGGCATGCCCGCGAACGGCCGCGGCGCCGACCTCCTGCCGCGCGGCGAAGCGGCCTACGGGATGCACGACCGCACTCTCCTCATCGTCTACGTCATCTGGGACGACCCTGCCGCCGACGCCGCCAACCGCGCCTGGCTCGACGAGGTCGCCGCCGCCCTGCTCCCCGTGACGACGGGGCACTTCCTGAGCGAGTCCGACATCCGTCGGAACCCCTCGCGGGTGGCCCGCTCCTTCACCTTCGCCGACCGCGAGCGGGTGGAGCACCTGCGCGCGGCCTTCGACCCGGACGGCCTCTTCCACGGCTTCCCGGGCGAGCCCGCCCGCACCTGACCGCGCGCGTTGCTACTGTCGGAGGCGGATGAGGGCCGACGAGAGGGAACGGGGACCCGGCATGCACACCCACATGATCACCGTCGTGAAGAACGGCAAGCTGAACCCCGACGTGCGGTTGTGGACCGGCCTCGCCGCCCTCACCGTGGCGGCGCTCACGCTCGCCGAGTTCCTCGTGCAGGTGCTGCTCGTCGGCGCGCGCCCCGCCCTCGACGACTCCGCCGCGCTCGAGGAGTTCATGGCCGCGACGGCCAACCAGACGCTCTTCACCATCCTCATCGACACCTTCCTGATGGCGGCGCTCATCGTCTTCCTCGGCGGTTTCCGCCAGATCATCACCCACACCCGTCCCGACCTTCAGTGGGTGGCCGACCTGGCGTTCGGCGCCGGTCTGCTGTTCATCGGCGTGACCCTGGTGGGCGACGCGATGGAGGGCGGCACCGCCCTCGACACCACGAACCTCACCCCTGACGCGTCGTCGCTCCGCGCCCTCACCGTCGGCCACACCCTCATGTTCGGCTCGATCGGATGCGCGCTCAACGCCCTGCTCGCCGCCGCATCCGGGTACGTGATCCTCGCCTCCGGCGCCCTCCCCGCCTGGACCGGCTGGGTGGCGTACACCACCGCCGCGCTCAACCTGCTCGCCGTCCCCACGATGTTCGGCGGCACGAGCCCCGACTCCTTCTTCGCCGCTGGCGGCGCGGCGAACGCCATGCTCGCGACCTTCCCGTGGCTCGTGTGGGTGGTGTGCGTCGGTTTCGTGGCCATCCGCGACCGCCGACGGCTGCACGACCTGCCGCCCGAAGTGCAGGCGGCCACGGGCGCGGCGACCCTGGCCGCGCGCTGAGCGAGACAGCGGATGCGCGCCGGTCGGTGACCGTCGAGGCCCTGCCCGGGGCCGCTCAGAGACCGCTGAGGAGCGCGGCGCGCAACGATTCGGGCAGCGTGGCCGGGGGCTGCACCTCGACCGCCAGCGCCTGTACCGCCTTGGCGTAGTAGTTTCGCACCGCGGCGGCCAGCGCGATGTCGACGATCTCACGGTCGGAGAAGCCGTGTTCGCGGAGCACCAGGGAGTCGGCATCCGTCATCGACGACGCGTCCGTGCTCACCTTCTCGGCGAACGCCATCATCGCGATCTCGGCCGCTGAACAGCCCGGCCGCCTCGCCCTCGTCAGCAGGGGAGCGGGCGATGCGCT
>BADC01000770.1 GCA_000333435.1 Corynebacterium-like bacterium B27
CGTGTACCTGGCCCTGAGCTACGACCACCGCATCGTCGACGGCGCCGACGCAGCGCGCTTCCTCACCGCGGTGAAGAACCGCCTCGAAGACGGCGACTTCGAGGCCGACCTCGGCATCTGACCACTGCCGCTGAGCGTCGCCGACGCGGACACCCGCGGGTAGTCGGCATCAGTCGGCACGGTACGAACGAATCCGCCAGCCGGTCTCGCCCCTGATCATCAGGAGCGAGACCGGCTTCGTCGTTTCCGCCGCCGCCTCACCGTCGACCCCCGTGCCGACACTGTCCGCACCCGCGGCAACTGTGGTGCTCACGGTCAGCAGCGCGCTCGCACCGAGCCGCTCCACCAGGGTCGGTGCATTCTCGAGGGGCAACGGATCACCGACTCCCCGTTGCCGCAGGAGCTCACGGTCAGCGGCCATCGCCGGACCGCCCCACTGGTCGACCTCACCCAGGCATTCCGGCGCGCCGGCTCGCAAGCACTCCCTCCGACGCGACAGCAGAACCCGCGCGGCACTCACCGCGTCCTCCCCGAGCAAGGCGGCATCAGCCCCCGCCGTTCCATCTCCCTCCGCGTCGGGAATGGTCGTCGCAACCGGGGTCGCCGCCGGTGGAGCACCGTGCGGGCGCGCGGCAGCCGAGCGAGCGGTACCGACGGAGGGCTCGGACGACGGAACGAGAAGGCACACCGCGACCACCGCGGCAGCGACGAGCGCGCCCCCGGCGAGCAGCACCCGGCGCCGTCGTGGCGCCAAGGCCGTGGACGATCGGGCGCGGAGCGAACCGCGGACGGCCGCCGCCGCCTCGCGGACAGCGACGAGCGCGGGCTCGACCGCCTCCAGCACCCCCAGGTCGTGCGAAGCCGGCGTCACCGGCTCCGGATCGGTCCATTCCCATTCATCCCTCATCGCCGACCCACCCGCGCCCGGCGCCACGCCTCCGCCGGAACCCACGTCGGAACCTGCCCGCCGCGGTACCCGCGACGGCGACAGGATCATGGTGGAGGGACGACGACACAGCGCCTCGACCGCCCTGAGGTCGCTTCCGACCGCCGCGTCGAAGCCCGGGTCTCCGTGAAAGACCGCTCGCCGGAAGCCGACGAGGGAGACCGCTCCGTCAGCGGCGATCAGCACCGCCCCGGGGTCGAGCCCGCCGTGGGCGACACCGGCCTCGTGCAACTCCGCCACGGCCCGCCGCAGGGCGCCTTCATCGCGCAGCGACGCGCCCGCAGCGATCGGCCGGCCCGGGCAGAACGACATCACGATGACGAACTCCGCGCCGTTCACGACCACGTCGAGCAGCCTCGGCATCGCGGTGATCGGCCGCATCGACAGTGCCTCACACTCGGCAGCGCGCTCGTTCTCGGGATTGCCGCCCGGCACCACCACACCGCCAGGCGAAACCGACGCGGGCCAGCACACCTTCACGACGACGTCCCGTGGCGAGGAACCGCGCTCGGCCGGGCCGGTCGCTGCCAGGTAGACGTTCGAGGAGGCTCCGACCGCCACCACCTCCCGGAGTCGGTACTCGGCCGATGAGGTCGCGGTGGCAGGGCGGGCGGCAGCACGAGGGCGATGCATCGAATCAGTCATGCGGCGAGCATCCCAGCGCAGCGTGCGGCACACCCGGCCGCGCGCAGATCTGTGGACGATTCCGCGCATCCGTTCGCCTGTGGAGGACAGCGGGCGCCCGCGCGCCGATCGTGGCCTCCGCCCGCGGCCCGACGAAGTATCCTTGAGGCATGGCACGCAAGACCGACGCAGCACCGAAGGCCCCGAAAGAACCGGGCCGCATGAAGCAGATGTGGCAGGTCTTCCAGATGACCCGCCGCTACGACTCCAACGCGGTCTGGCTGATGGCGCTGGGCTTCGCTCTGCCGGTGCTCGTCGGCGTGGCCCTGGCCCTCATCTTCTCGCGCGATAACGTGTTCGCGATCGTGATGTGGATTCTCGCCGGCGTGCTCGGCGGCCTCCTCGCCGCTCTCGTCATCCTCGGCCGTCGCGCCGAACGCGCGGCCTACAAGCAGATCGAGGGTCAGCCCGGCGCGGTCGGCGCCGTGCTGCGGAGCTCGCTCAAGCGCAGCTGGCGCGGCAGCGAGATGCCGGTCGCCGTCAACGGCAAGACCCAGGACGCGGTGTACCGCGCGGTGGGCCGCGGCGGCGTCGTGCTGATCAGCGAGGGCCCGCGCTCACGCACCAACCGCATGCTCGAGGACGAGCGGCGCAAGGTGCTGCGCATCCTGCCCAATGTGCCGGTCACCTTCCTCTCCGTCGGGCCCGATCCGGATGCGGTTCCGCTGCACCGGGTGGCCGCCAAGATGGCGCGCATCAAGCCGAGCCTCACGAAGCCCGAGGTCGTCGCGGTGTCGAACCGTCTCACGTCGCTCTCGTCGTCGCCGCTGCCCATCCCCAAGGGCATCGACCCGATGCGGATGCGTCCGCAACGCGGTCGCTGAGCGGCCGCCGAGTGACCACCAGCGCCTCGGGCAAGGGCGGTGCAGCACCCAGCGAGTGGCCGGGCGAGCGCCTGGGGTTCAACCGCGAAGGCCACGGCTCCATCGCGCGGTCAGGGCGCCGCATCGCCGCGCTGCTGATCGATTTCGCAT
>BADC01000769.1 GCA_000333435.1 Corynebacterium-like bacterium B27
CAGGCGCTCGAAGCCGATCTCACCCGTGGTGAGCGTGCCCGTCTTGTCGAGGCACAGCACGTCGACGCGGGCGAGCACCTCCACCGCGGCGAGCTCCTGCACGAGCACCTTCTGCCGGCCCAGCTGGATGACGGCCACCCCGAAGGCGAGGCTCGTGAGGAGCACGAGACCCTCCGGGATCATGCCCACGACACTCGCCACCGTGTCGAGCGCGGCCAGCCGCCACGACTCGTACGGCACCTGTGCGAGGTCGGAGAACTCGAACACGCCGTCGGGCCCGATGGCGCCGTACACCAGCACCCGCCCGACGATGACGATCAGGATGACCGGGATGAGCAGCCAGCTGAGGTACACCAGGATGCGCGTGGTCGCCGCCCGGAGCTCCGAGTGCACGAGGGTGTGCCGCTTGATCTCGCGGGTGAGCGTGTTCGCGTAGGACTCCGCGCCGACGGCGGTGACGCGCGCCTCGGCGGTGCCGGAGACCACCAGCGAGCCGGAGAGGAGGGTGTCGCCCGGGCGCTTGGCGATGGGCTCGGACTCGCCGGTGAGCATCGACTCGTCGACCAGCAGATCGGCCACGGCGTCGAGCTGGGCGTCGGCGGTGACCTGGTCGCCCGGGCGCAGCAGCATCCGGTCGTCGAGCACGACCTGCTCCGGCTTGATCACCACGACCTCGCCGTCGCGGCGCACGGCGGTCTCCGGAGCGGCGAGCAGTGCAAGGCGTTCGAGGCTCGCCTTCGCGCGGAGCTCCTGCACGATGCCGATCAGCGAGTTCACCACGACGATGCCGAAGAACAGGCCGTCGCCGAGGTCGCCGAGAAAGAGCACGGCGAGGAAGCAGACCGTCAGGATGGCGTTGAAGAAGGTGAAGACGTTCTCTTTGAGAATGCTGCCGACCGAGCGCGACGTCGACGTGTCGGCGACGTTCGTGAGGCCCCGGGCGACCCGGTCAGCCACCTCTGCCGTGCTGAGACCCCCGTCTCCCATGCCGCGCTCCCCCGTGCCCGCGTCAGGAGATCTCAGCCGGCGGCTCGACGGATGCACTCGGCTCCGTCTTGGCGTACGCGGCGCGAACCAGCAGCCAGGTCACCCAGAGCAGCCCGGCGTAGAGCGGCACGCCCATGATGAGCTTCACCGACGCCAGGATCTCGGTCTGCGCGGCGAGATAGAGCGGCACCTCCACCGCGAGGCGGGCCGCGAACAGGCCGACCCAGCACCAGGTGGCCACGAGCACGACCCGGCCCTTCGCCGGGTCGGTGCGGTAGCCGCCGGGGTCGTTCACGAGCAGGCTCACGATGACGCCGATCAGCGGCCGGCGCGCGACCAGCGAGATGAGGAGCACCACGAGACACACGACGTTGATGACGATGCCGAGCACGAAGTTGTCCTCCGCGCGGCCGGTGAACAGTGCGAGGCCGGCGGACACCCCGACGCCGAGGAGTCCGGCGATCGCGGGCATCACAGCGCTGCGGGTGACGAGGCGCACGATGACGAAGACCACCGCCAGGGCCACCGGCGCCGACACCGAGAGCACGAGGTTCTTGGTGATGGTGAAGATGACCAGGAAGGCGAGCCCCGGCAGGATCGATTCGATCAGCCCGCGCACGCCGCCGATGGCTTTGAGGAGCGACGAACGGGTGGGCGCCTCGCCCGGGGTGACCTGACCGATGCCGGCGTTGCGGGCGGCCTGAGCGAAGGCCTCGTGGAACGTGATGGGTGCCGGGGCGTCGCCCCGCGCATCCGTCTCGCCGTCGCCGGGCGGTGGCGTCGTCAAGAGGCGGCCGGCGCGGCGCCGCCCGAAGCCGCTGTCTTCGGGATGGTGAGCGGGATGAGGTCACGCGGCGGCATGGGCTGCGAACCACGCACCACGACGACGCTGCGGAACAGGTCTTCGACGGCCGTCTGCGCGGCCGGGTTGGTGATGGCCTCGCCCGCGATCACGCCGCGCAGGAGCCAGCGCGGGCCGTCGACGCCGATGAAGCGGGCGATGCGGAGGCCCTGGGTACCGTCCGGCGCGGTCGCCGGCACGCCGGCCACGAGTTCGGGGCCGAACGCGCCGACCTGCACCGTGCTCTGGCCGCCCTGCTTCAGGATCTGGTCTTCGATCTGCTCGCGGATCTCGTGCCACAACCCGGTCGAGCGGGGTGCCGCGAACGCTTGCACCTGAAGGGTGGAGCCGGCGTAGTCGAGCCCCACTGCGACCACGCGGTTCGTGCCCTCCTCGACCTCGAGCCGCAGATGCAGGCCTTCGCGGGGCAGGATCTTGAGGCCACCGAGATCGACGTACGGCCGGGCCGGATTCGCCTCGGCGGCGTCGAAGGGGCCCTCGGTGGCGCGGTCGGCGGGAGCCGACTTGGCGTCGCGGTCGGCCTCGGGCTCCGGGGTCTCGAGGGCGCCCGCGTCGGCGCTGACCTCGATCTCGGCGTCGCTGCCGTCGCGAGTGCTGTCGTCGGGGACTCGGTCTTTGTCGCTCATGACTGGCTTCCGTTCGTCGGGGACGAGTATCCGGTGGAGCCGAACCCGCCCTCACCGCGATGGCTCCCGGGGAGCGTCTCGACGGGCACGAACACGGCTCGCGTCACCGGCATCACGATCAGTTGCGCGATTCTGTCGCCGACGGCGATATCGTACGGCACCTGGCTGTCGGTGTTCAGGAGGATGACCTTGAGCTCGCCGCGGTACCCGGCGTCGATGGTGCCGGGAGTGTTCACCACCGTGATGCCGTGCTTGGCGGCCAGACCGCTCCGGGGCACCACGAAGGCGACGTAGCCGTCGGGCAGTGCGATCGAGACGCCGGTGCCGACGATGCGGCGCTCGCCCGGCGCGAGGGTGACCGCCTCGGCCGCCAGCAGATCGGCTCCGGCGTCGCCCGGGTGGGCATAGGCCGGCACGTTCTGCGCAGTGATCAGGATCTCGATGGAATTCGTCACGAGTCGAGGGTAGTGCAGAAAGGATGATCGAATAGAGGCATGTCGCACTATCGGGAGAGGCTCTTCCCATCGCCCTGGGTGTTCGTGTCGACGGCGCTCGTCGTGCCGGCGAGCATCCTCGTCTTCGCCCCGCTGCCGGATGCGAACGGATGGCTGGTGGGCGCGGTGGTGGGCGTCGTGCTCTACCTGGCGCTGATCGGCACCCTCTGGGCCACTTCACCGGTGCTCGACGTGACCCCGGGCCTGGTGCGGGTCGGCCGGGCGAGCATCCCCTCCGATCTTCTCGGCGAATGCACGGCTTACCGAGGTGCCGACGCCACCGCCGAGCGGGGGCGTCTGGCGGATGCGCGGGCGTGGTTGTGCATCCGCGGCTGGATCGGCCCGGTCGTGAAAATGCAAATCGCCGATCCGCAGGATCCGACACCCTATTGGTTGGTGTCGACCCGGCGTCCCGGCGATTTCATCGATGCGGTGACGGCGTCGCGGCCCTAGGAGGCACACTCCACACAGATCGCTCCGAGCTTCTCCTCGTGGTCGATCTGCGACCGGTGCTTCACGAGGAAGCAGCTGATGCAGGTGAACTCGTCGGCCTGCGGGGGCAGGACGACGACATCCAGATCGAGGTCGGAGAGATCGGCGCCCGGCAGCTCGAAACCACCGGGGTTGTCGGCGTCATCGACATCTACGACGCCGGACATCTTGTCCGGAACTCGCTCCTTCAGCGCTTCGATCGAATCGGAATCGTCATCGGTCTTGCGCGGTGCGTCGTAATCAGTCGCCATGCCATTCCACTTCTTGAATACAGCCCATTAACCAAATCGGCGGCGTTAGTTTGCATCAAACGGGCGGGAATAGCAAACCGTCGCGTGAGTAGTGATTACTCACGGCCCTTGCAACTCGCGGCACGCCCGGAACATTCCCGGAAAGCAGGCCGACCGCGTGTCATCCTGTCAGCGAACAGTGACCTCTGGAGGCCTTTCACCATGCAGGATTTGACGGTAATCGGAGTCGAGAACGGAGCGTTGCTCGTCTCGAGTGACGCGGGCGAACGCTTTCGCATCGTCATCGACGACGTGCTCCAATCGCGGCTCCGCCAGGGCATGGCCGCCCAGGCGAGCGGCAAGAAGGTGTCGCCGCGCGAGATCCAGAACCACATCCGCTCCGGGCTCTCCGCGTTCGAGGTGGCCGAGCTGACCGGGGCGTCGGTCGACTACGTCGAGCGCTTCGAGGGCCCCGTGGTCGCCGAGCGCGAGTTCATGGTCGCCTCGGCGCTCCGCGTGCCGGTGCAGCCCACCGCGCCGGCCGATCCGCTCGGCGAGGAGCCGCTCTCGACCTTCGGCGACGCGATCGAGGAGCGCCTCGAGGGATTGGCGGCGCAGGACGTTCGCTGGGCGAGCTGGAAAGACGAGACCGGCTGGATCGTGAAGCTCACCTTCACGGCGCGCGAGATCGAGCACGACGCCCGTTGGCAGTTCGACCCGAAGCGTCACGCCCTCACTCCGCTGAACAACGAGGCCACCACGCTCTCCCGGCACGGCGAGCTGAACGAGGGGCTCATCCCGCGGCTGCGCGCCGTCGCGCCCGTCGAGGCAGGCGACTCCCGGTTCGACAGCGGTTCGTTCACCCCCTTGGAGCGGGCGGATGCGTCGGCACCGCGCGCTCCCGAGGGCGGCGCACCCGAGACAGCACAGGATTCCCCGGGCGGCGACGCCGTGCGCGGAGCGGCGTCGACGGACGCGGCAGGCGCTGCCTCGGCCGCATCCGGCGCGCACGCGGCACCCGCGGCCGAGGTGGGCGCGGGCTCGTTGTTCGCCGCGGCCGGACGGGCGGGCGCTGCGTCGTCCCCGTCGTCCGCCGCGAAGGACCGACCCTTCGACGCGTTCGCCGTGAAACGCGCGCCCGACACCGCCGACACGGCCGATCACAACCAGACCGCCGACCTCCTCGAGGCCCTGCGGCGGCGCCGCGGTGAGCGCGAGGCCGCCGCGTTCGAGCCGCCGGACGACGAACCGGTCTTCGGCGGCCCGCGGCCGGTGCCGATCGACCCGGTCGACACTCCGCTCGAGGGTCTCGAACCCGACGTGGTGGCACCCTCGACGCCCGCCGCCTCCCCCGCGAAGCAGCCGGCGGCGAAGCGCCAGCGCGCCACGATGCCGAGCTGGGACGAGATCGTGTTCGGCGCCCGCTCCGACGACGACCCCGCCTGACCTCCCGGGTCAGAGGGCCAAGCGGTAGGCGCCCGCGCGCAGGAGCGGGACGAGGGTCTCTTCGGGCGTGAGCGAGCCGTGCTGGCCCACCATGGAGCGGCCGGCCTGGTCACCGCCGCGCCCGTCGTAGTAGGCGACGAGCTTGCGGGCCGCCACGATCACGTCGCCGATGCGCGGCTCCACCTCGGGGTCGACCGGCCCGAACCAGCCCGCCGCGATCGCTTCCTCGCGCGTCGCGATCCAGGCGCGTGACGACTCACGCTCGCGCCATGCCTCGGCCAGCCGGATGCGCGCATCCGTCGTCGCATCGGGGCCCAGGTAGAGCTGCAGGCAGCGCGGGTCTCCCCCGACCTTCCGCACCCCCGCCACGAGCTCCGGCGTCTCACCGAACAGGATGTGCCCGGTCGCCGGAACGTCGACGACGCCGTGGTCGGCGGTGAGCACCAGCCCCTCACCGCGCCGGAGGGTGGACGTGAAGCGCGCGTACTCCGCGTCGAGCAGCTCGAGCGTGGCGAGCCACCGGTCGGATTCCCACCCGCGCGCGTGGGCCAGCTGATCGAGTTCGGGAACATAGAGGTACACCAGCCGCCGGCCACCCTCGTCGAAGAGGCGCCGCGCGGCGGCGAAGCGCTCGGCGATCGTGCCCGCCGTCACGTAGTCGGCACCCCGCAGGATCGCGTGAGTGAGCCCGGAGTCGGCGTACTTCGCGGGACCGATCGTGTTCGACGGCACTCCGGCCGCGCGCATCCGCTCGAAGAGCGTCGGCAGCCGTTGCCAGGTGGCCGGCTGCATCGCCGCCGACCAGCCGGAGAGCTGGTTCACCACCTCGCCGAGCTCCGGCACGAGTGCCGTGTAGCCCACGATGCCGTGCTCGCCGGGGCGGCCGCCGGTGGTGAGCGTCGCGAGGGCGGCGGCGGTGGTGGTGGGGAATCCGCTCGAGATGATGGTGCGCTTGCCGAGCCCCGCGGCCAGGGTGCGTGCGTGTCCGGCGCGGGCGCGGAGCGCCGCCGAACCGAGCCCGTCGACCAGCACCACCACCACGCGCTCCGCGGCGGGCAGCTCGAGCCGGTTCGGCGCGCCCTCGAGCGACGCGACGCAACTCGGCAACACGTCGGCGAGCGTCGGCCCCCCGGCGCCCGGCGTCGGTAGCATGGTGGACATTCGGCCCAGTCTGGCACACGACCCACGGTCACGCCCGATCCGTGCCCGCGCAGCCCCCGCGCCACCCCGACCCCGAGATCCGCTCGAGAAATCCAGGAATGACAGCAGCCACGAACGATCCCACCGCCACCGACTCCGGCGCCGAGAAGATCCTCGACGTCGACGTCTCGACGGAGATGCAGGACTCGTTCCTCGAGTACGCCTACTCGGTCATCTACTCCCGCGCCCTGCCGGATGCGCGCGACGGACTGAAGCCGGTGCAGCGCCGCATCCTCTACATGATGAGCGACATGGGCCTGCGGCCCGACCGCGGTCACGTGAAGAGCGCGCGCGTGGTCGGCGAGGTGATGGGCAAGCTCCACCCCCACGGTGACACCGCGATCTACGACGCGCTGGTGCGCCTGGCCCAGTCGTGGACGATGCGCATCCCGCTCGTCGACGGCCACGGCAACTTCGGCTCCCCCGACGACGGCCCCGCCGCCGCCCGCTACACCGAGGCGCGCCTCGACGCGGTCGCCATGCTCATGGTCGACCAGCTCGACGAAGACGTCGTCGACTTCGTGCCGAACTACGACAACCAGCTGATGCAGCCGGATGTGCTGCCCGCCGCCATCCCGAACCTCCTGGTGAACGGCGCGAGCGGTATCGCGGTCGGCATGGCCACGAACATGGCACCGCACAACCTGATCGAGGTGGTGGCCGGTGCCCGGTACCTGATCGATCACCCGGACGCCACGCTCGACGACCTGATGTCGTTCATCCCGGGCCCCGACCTCCCGGGCGGCGGCACGATCGTGGGCCTCGCCGGCGTGCGCGACGCCTACGAGACCGGCCGCGGCAGCTTCAAGACCCGGGCGAGGGTGTCGGTCGAGACGCTGAGCGCCCGCAAGACCGGCCTCGTGGTGACCGAACTGCCCTATCTGGTGGGCCCTGAGAAGGTGATCGCCAAGATCAAGGACGGCGTGACGGCCAAGAAGATCCAGGGCATCAGCGACGTCACCGACCTCACCGACCGCACCCACGGCCTCCGCCTGGTCATCGGGATCAAGACCGGGGTCAACCCGGAGGCGGTGCTCGAGCAGCTCTACAAGCTCACCCCGCTCGAAGAGAGCTTCAACATCAACAACGTCGCCCTGGTCGACGGCGGTCCGCTGACCCTCGGCCTCCGCGACCTGCTCGTGGTGTACGTGAACCACCGCATCGACGTCGTGACCCGGCGCACCCGGTTCCGTCTCGAGCGCCGCCGCGAACGGCTGCACCTGGTGGAGGGTCTGCTCATCGCGATCCTCGACATCGACGAGGTGATCCAGGTCATCCGCACGAGCGACGACACCGACCAGGCGCGCACCCGCCTGATCGACGTGTTCGAGTTGAGCGTGCTGCAGGCCGACTACATCCTCGAGCTCCGGCTGCGCCGGCTCACCAAGTTCTCCCGCATCGAGCTCGAGGCCGAGCGCGACCGCCTGCGCGAGGAGATCGCGCAGCTGGAGGCTCTGCTCGCCGATCCCGCCCTCATCCGTGCCACCGTGTCGAACGAGCTCGACGAGGTGGCCGAGAAGTACGGCACGCCGCGGCGCACGCTGCTCACCGAGGCGCGGCCGTCGCTGGCCGGCACCTCGAAGAAGGCGCAGCCCGTGCTGGAGGTGGCGGATGTCCCGTGCACCGTCTACCTCAGCACCACCGGCCGCGTCGTGCGCGTCGACCGCGAGGAGGACGGCGAGGAGCGCGCCGACGCACCCGCGGTGAACCAGCGGCGCAGCAAGCACGACGCCATCCGCAGCCAGGTCGACACCACGCGACGCTCGGAGGTGGGGGCGATCACCGACACCGGCCGCCTCATCCGGATGCCCGTGATGGACCTGCCCGCGGTGCCCGCCAACTCGGTGCAGCTCGGCGCCGGGGTGAAGGCCGGCGACTACCTCGCGATCGACGGCAAGCGCGAGAAGGTCGTCGGGCTCGTGTCACTCACCTCGACGGTGCCGATCGCGCTCGGCACCGCGCAGGGTGTGGTCAAACGCGTCGCACCGGGCGGCTACCCGGCGCGCCCGGACTTCGAGGTGATCGCCCTGAAGCCCGGCGACAGCGTGGTGGGGGTCGCGCAGCACGCCGAGGAGGACGAGCTGGTCTTCATCACCTCGGATGCGCAACTGCTGCGCTTCTTCCAGGCCAGCGTGCGACCACAGGGCGTGGCGGCGGGCGGGATGGCGGGCATCAACCTCGCCGCCGGTGCATCCGTCATCTGGTTCGGCTCGGTGCCGGACGGCCACGACGCCGTGGTGGTGACCGTCGCCGGCAGCACCTCGACGCTGGCCGGGACCGATGCCGGTTCGGGCAAGGTCTCCGACTTCACCGAGTTCCCCCCGAAGGGCCGGGCCACGGGCGGCGTTCGGGCGCACCGTTTCCTGAAGGGCGAAGACGTGCTGAGCGCCGCGTGGGCAGGGCGGGCGCCCGCTCTGGCGGTCGGCCCCGACGGCTCGGCGCGCACCCTCCCCGAGGTCGGCGCCAAGCGTGACGCCTCGGGCACTCCGCTCAGCGGCGTGATCGGTTCGATCGGCGCGACCCGGCTCTGACAGCGGTGGCCCGCGCCAGGTCGCGCCGCCGAAACGCAGAACGGCCCGCCGCGATGATCCGCGGCGGGCCGTTCTCGAGTTCTGACTAGGGGCGCTCGTTCAGCTTGGCTGACTCGTCGTGCCATCCGGTGGCCACCTGGGAGAGCTTCTCCTGGTACTTGCGCCCGTGGTGGGCGCAGAAGAGCAGCTCGGCACCAGAGGGCATGTCGACCCGGATGTAGGCCTGGGCACCACAGCTGTCACAACGGTCTGCCGCCGTGAGCTGGTATGCGTTCTCCAGATCGGACACAGCGCCGGTTTCTGCAACTGTCTGCATCATCTGCTCCTTCGGGTCTCGAACGTGTACTGGCTGGTAGTGCCATCAAACCACCCTTAAGTAACGGCGAGGCCACAATCCGCTGTGTTTCGCTGTGCGCGTACCGGGAATAGGCCCGAGGGTGTCGCGCGGCGGTGGCGGCCCGGCGGGCGGTTAGCCTTGGTGTCGGATCGCCGTGCGATCCGACGCGCGACCCGAAGGAGACCCGGTGGCATCACCGTCCGACTACTCTGCCCGGCACCTGTCGGTGCTCGAAGGACTCGAGGCGGTGCGCAAGCGCCCCGGCATGTACATCGGCTCGACCGACTCGCGCGGTCTCATGCACTGCCTGTGGGAGATCATCGACAACTCCGTCGACGAGGCGCTCGGCGGCTTCGGCACCGACATCGACGTCGTGCTGCATGCCGACGGCAGCGTCGAGGTGCGCGACACCGCCCGCGGCATCCCGGTCGACATCGAGCCGAAGACCGGTCTCTCGGGAGTCGAGGTGGTCTTCACCAAGCTGCACGCGGGCGGCAAGTTCGGCTCGGGGTCGTACGCCGCCTCCGGCGGTCTGCACGGCGTGGGCGCATCCGTCGTCAACGCCCTCTCCGAACGCCTCGACGTCGAGGTCGACCGCGACGGCAAGACCTGGGCGATGTCGTTCCACCGCGGTGAGCCCGGCGTCTTCGACGACAAGGGCAAGCCGCCGAGCCCGGATGCGCCGTTCACCCCGTTCGAGAGCGGCAGCGAACTGCGCGTGGTCGGCAAGGTCGCCAAGGCGAAGACCGGCACGAGGGTGCGCTACTGGGCCGATCGGCAGATCTTCACCCGCGGCGCCGAGTTCCAGACCGACGAACTGGTCGTGCGCGCCCGTCAGACCGCCTTCCTCGTGCCGGGACTGAAGCTCGAGATCGACGACGAGCGCGGCGAGGAGCCGCGCCGCGAGACGTTCCGCTTCGAGGGCGGCATCTCGGAGTTCGTGGAGCACCTGGCGCCCGACTCCCCCATCACCGACATCTGGCGCATCCAGGGCACGGGCACCTTCACCGAGACCGTTCCCGTGCTCTCCGAACACGGCGCCATGGTGCCCACCGAGCTCTCGCGCGAGTGCGCCGTCGACCTGGCGATGCGCTGGGGCATCGGCTACGACACCGAGTTCCGCAGCTTCGTCAACATCATCTCCACGCCCAAGGGCGGCACCCACCAGGTCGGCTTCGAGGCGGGCCTGCTGAAGTTCCTGCGGCAGAGCGTCGAAGCGAACGCGCGTCGCCTGAAGGTGGGGAACGACAAGCTCGACAAGGAGGACGTGCTGGCCGGCCTCACCGCCGTGCTCACCGTGCGCCTGCCCGAGCCGCAGTTCGAGGGCCAGACCAAGGAGGTGCTCGGCACGCCGGCGGTGCGCTCGATCGTGTCGAACGTGGTCACGAAGGGCCTCGCCGAACGCTTCACCTCGACCAAGCGCGACGACAAGGCGCAGTCGGCGCTCGTGCTCGAGAAGGTCGTGGCCGAGATGAAGTCGCGCATCTCCGCCCGCGCCCACAAAGAGACGCAGCGGCGCAAGAACGCGCTCGAGTCGTCGTCGCTGCCCGCGAAGCTGGTGGACTGCCGCTCGTCCGACGTGGCCCAGAGCGAACTGTTCATCGTGGAGGGCGACTCCGCGCTCGGCACCGCGAAGCTCGCGCGCAACAGTGAATTCCAAGCGCTGCTGCCCATTCGCGGCAAGATCCTCAACGTGCAGAAGGCGTCGATCGCCGACATGCTCTCGAACGCGGAGTGCGCCTCGATCATCCAGGTGATCGGTGCCGGCTCGGGCCGCTCCTTCGATCTCTCGGCGGCGCGCTACGGCAAGATCATCCTGATGAGCGACGCGGATGTCGATGGCGCGCACATCCGCACCCTGCTGCTCACCCTGTTCTTCCGGTACATGCGACCGCTGATCGAAGACGGCCGGGTCTACGCCGCCGTGCCGCCGCTGCACCGGGTGGTGGCGATCAACCCCGGATCGAAGCCCAACGAGACCATCTACACCTACTCCGAAGCGGAGCTCAACGCGGTGCTGGCACGGCTGGCGAAGTCGGGTCGCAAGTACCAGGACCCGATCCAGCGCTACAAGGGTCTCGGCGAGATGGATGCCGACCAGCTCTCCTCCACCACGATGGACAAGCGCTACCGCACCCTTCGGCGGGTGGGCGTGGCCGACGCGGCGGTGGCCGAGAAGATGTTCGAGCTGCTGATGGGCGACGACGTCGCGCCGCGCAAGGAGTTCATCATCCAGGGCTCCGACAACCTCGCCCGCGAACGCATCGACGTCTGAGACCGTGGCCGAGCGGGCATCCTGGCGGGAGCGCAGCACGCTGGTGCGACTCACCCGGCTGGTGCGCACCAGGCGGCCCCGCACCTTCACCGAGAAGGTGCGCTACAAGATGCTGCGCGACCACCGACCGCTGCTCGTGACCTTCGCCGACAAGGCGGCGGTGCGCGACTACGTGACCCGGGTCGTCGGAGCGGGGTATCTGCCCCGGCTGCTCGGGCTCTTCGACGACCCCGAGGGGCTGCGCACGCTGCCGCTTCCCGAGCGGTACGTGGTGAAACCGACGCACGGCAGCGGTGCCTGCATCGTGGTGTCGCCCGGCGCACCCGAGGATGCACGGGTGCCGCCCGCCGGCTCCCACTGGGGTTACAGCCATGTGCGGCCCGACGCAGTCACGCGTGAGGAGCTGATCGCGACGGCACACTACTGGTCGACGCAGCTCTACGGGCAGGGGCCGAACCGGGAGTGGGCCTACGGGCCCGTGCCGCGCCGGGTGATCGTCGAGGAGATGCTGACGGACGAGCGGGGCGGGATTCCGCACGACCTCAAGCTCTTCGTGTTCAACGGCCGGTGCCGCTACATCCAGATCGACGGCGGGCGGTTCGGTGGCCGCACCCAGGACTTCTTCGACGTCGAGTGGCGGCACCTCCCGATGAGCGGCGGCCCGCCGTTCGCCGATCCCGAGCCGCCGCGCCCCGAACGGCTCGGCGAGCTGATCGCCGTGGCCGAAGCGCTCGCCCGCGAGACCGACTTCGTGCGCGTCGACCTCTACCATCTGCCCGATCGTGTGGTGGTGGGCGAACTGACCAGCTATCCGGCCGGCGGCGACAGCCCGTTCCACCCCGAGCATTTCGACGCGGAGTTCGGCCGGCACTGGACGGTGCCACGGCGATATCACTGAACCGGCGGTTGTCAAGCCGCTTGTCGGTTCGGTTTCGCACCCTCTACTGGAGGAGTGAGCACATCCGCCCTCCAGCATCCGCTTCCGCTCGACCGGGAGTCGGATGCCCCCACCACCGTCGTGCGTGTGGCCTCGGTTCCCTCGTCCCACGTCTACATCCGGCACCTCACGCCGGCCGACCCGGGCGGCTACCCGGTGACGCGGCTGGCCGATCCGGACCCCGATGACGCCCGTCGCTCGGCGGTGTCGCGCTGGTGGCCGCCCGCGATGCTCCAGCCGGAGTGGGTGCACGAGCACGCCGACGAGTTCGACGTGTTCCATCTGCAGTTCGGCTTCGATGCGCGCACGCCCGACGAGCTGCGGGCTCTGCTCGCCGCGCTCCGCAGCGAGGGGAAGCCGTTCGTCTACACCGTGCACGACCTCCGCAACCCCCATCACGCCGAGCGCGCGGAGCACGACGCCCAGCTCGACGTGCTCGTACCGGGGGCGGATGCGCTCCTCACCCTGACGCCCGGGGCCGCCGCCGAGATCGGGCGGCGCTGGGGGCGCACGGCGCAGGTGGTCCCGCATCCGCACGTGGTGGACGTGGAGACCATGCGGCGCGTGCAGGCTTCGCGCGCCGGCCGGATGCTCGGCGACGTCGCGGCGCCCTTCCGGATCGGCGTGCACGTGAAGAGCCTGCGGGCGAGCATGAACCCGCTGCCGGTGCTCGAGGTGCTCGCACGAACCGTGCGGGAGCTGCCGGGAGCCGTGCTGCAGGTCGACGGGCACTCCGATGTGCTGCTGGCCGACGGCGCGCGGTACGACGCGCCGCTCGCCGAGTTCCTCCGCGATGCCGAGGCGCGAGGCGAACTCGACCTGCGGGTGCACGACTTCTTCAGCGACGCCGAGCTGTGGGCATACCTCGCCTCGCTCGACGTCTCGGTGCTGCCGTACCGTTTCGGCACCCATTCCGGCTGGCTCGAGGCGTGCCGCGACCTCGGCACAGCGGTCATCGCCCCGGACTGCGGCTTCTACGCCGAGCAGGGCCCCGTGCTCTCCTACCGCCACGACGAGACGGCACTCGACGCGGTCTCGCTGGCCGACGCGGTGCGCCGGGCTCAGAGCATGCCGGCACCGCCGCCGGCGCAGGTCGGCGACCGACTCGCGCAGCGCGAGCAGGTGGCGGCCGCGCACCTCCGGCTGTACCGGGCACTGCTGTCGTGACCGGTCTGCGGATCTGCCTCATCGCGTCGAGCCGATTCCCGGTGGCCGAGCCGTTCGCCGGCGGGCTCGAGGCGCACACGCACGCGCTGGCCACCGAACTGCAGCGCCGCGGGCATTCCGTGACCTTGTTCGCGGCTCCCGGCTCCGATCCGTTGCTGGCCGCCGACGCTCTGCAGGTCGACGCCTACGAGCCGAGCGACGTCGCGCGCACCGACGTCGGGGCGCCACCGCTCGGCTGGATGCAGGAGCACCACGCGTACCTCGCCCTGATGCTCGAGCTGGGGCGTGCCGGCGGCGGCCGCTTCGACGTCGTGCACAACAACAGCCTGCACCACCTCCCGGTCGCCATGTCGGGCGCGCTCGCCGTGCCCCTCGTCACCACCCTGCACACACCGCCGACGCCGTGGCTCGAGTCGGCCATCCGGCTCACCCCCGCGGCGCGCTTCGTCGCCGTGAGCCGGTTCACGGCGGAGCAGTGGTCGTCGAGCACGCGCGCCGACGTCATCCTGAACGGTGTCGACACCGATCGGTGGGTGGCGGGCGGGGGCGGCGCGGATGCGATCTGGTTCGGCCGGCTGGTGCCCGAGAAGGCGCCGCACCTCGCCGTCGACGCGGCTCGCCGGGCCGGCATGGCGATCGATCTGGCCGGTCCCGCGTACGACCCGGAGTACTTCACCCGCGAGATCGAGCCGCGCCTCGGCGACGGCGTGCGGTACCTCGGGCACCTGGGCACGGTGGAGCTGGCCGAGCGGGTGGGGCGGGCGGCGGTGACGGCCGTGACGCCGCTCTGGGACGAACCGTACGGCCTGGTCGCCGCCGAGTCGATGGCCTGCGGAACGCCGGTGGCGGCATTCGACCGCGGTGCGCTCGCGGAGTTCGTGAGCGACGAGAGCGGGCGTCTCGCGGCACCCGGCGACGTGGCTGCGCTCGCTCGCGCCATGATCGACGCGGCCGCGCTGCCCCGTGGTGCGGTGCGGCGGCACGCGCTGCAGCACTGCTCGCTGCGCACGATGGTCGACCAGTACGAGGCGATGTACTCGTGGCTTGCGCACGAGGTGCGGGCGGCGTGATCGGCTACTACATCCACCACGTCGGCCGCGGGCACCTTTCCCGGGCGACGGCCATCGCCGCCGAACTCGATGAGACCGTCACGGGCCTGTCCTCGCTCCCGCGGCCGGCCGACTGGCGCGGCGACTGGCTGCTCCTCCCCCGTGACGACGCCGGCGCCGCCGGCTCCGCGGCCGGGCCCGGCGCACGGGAAGCGGATGCGGGCGGACGGTTGCACTGGGTCCCGCTGCACGACGACGGCCTCCGCGACCGGATGGCGCTGGTCGCGGCGTGGATCGCCGCCGAGCGCCCCTCGGTCATCGTCTCCGACGTCTCGGTCGAGATCGCGCTGCTGGCGCGCCTGCACGGCGTTCCCGTCGTGACGGTCGGGCTCCCGGGGCGCCGTGACGACGAGGCGCACCGCCTCGGCTTCGCGGTGTCGAGCGCGATCGTCTCGGCCTGGCCGCCCGAAGCACACGGAATGCTCACCGGGCTCGATGCGGCCGCCCGCGCGAAGCACGTGCCGGTGGGTGCGATCTCCCGCTTCGCCCCGGCCGCCCCGGCATCCGGCGCCGATGACGACGGGCTCTCGTCGCGGCGACCCCGGGTGCTGGCGCTCGGCGGTGCCGCCGGCGGACTCACCGCCGAGGTGCTGCGCCGCGCGCGCGAATCGACCCCGGAGTGGGACTGGGACGTGCTGGGGGGCCTGGCCGGGCGCTGGGTCGACGACCCGTGGCCACGCATCCGGGCGGCGGATGTGGTGGTGACGCACGCCGGTCAGAACGCGATCGCCGAGGTGGCGGCCGCCCGCATCCCGGCGGTGGTCGTCCCCGAGCCGCGGCCGCACGACGAGCAGCGGCACACCGCAGCCGTGCTCGCCGACGCGCGCTGGCCGGCGCTCGTCGTCGACGATGCGGCCGGCACCGACTGGCCGGCCCTGCTCGAGCACACCCGCCGACTCGACGGCGCCGCCTGGTCGGCCTGGAACCCCGGCACCGGCGCCGCGCGCGCGGCGGCCATCATCGCCGCGGTGGGCTCAGCCTCCACCGCCACGGTCGGAGATCCGCCCACTGCGGCGGTGGCCCGATGAGCCGCGTCGCCGTGGTGACGATCGTGCACGGGCGGCACGAGCACCTCACGGCCCAGCTCGCGTCGCTCCGCCGCTCGATCGAGCCACCCGATGACCACGTCGTAGTGACGATGAACGATCCCGACGTCGCCGCGCTGCCCGAGTTCGGCGGGAAGACCGATCTCACGGTGATCGCTTGCGACAGCGCTGCGACCGACGGCGCGCGGCCCTTGCCGCTCGCGCGGGCGCGCAACCAGGGAGCGGAAGCCGCGCTGGCGCGGGGCGCCGAGGTGCTCGTGTTCCTCGACGTCGATTGCCTCGCCGCGCCGCAGACCGTCCGCGCCTACCGTGATGCCGCCCTCCGGCCGGCGACCACCGGCCACCTCCTCTGCGGGCCGGTCACCTACCTCGACCCACGGCCATCAGGCGGCTACCCGCTCGACGCCCTCGCCGCGCTCGATCGCCCGCATCCGGCCCGGCCCGCGCCGCGCCCGGGCGAGGTCGTGCTCGGCGGGCCGCACGAGCTGTTCTGGTCGCTCTCCTTTGCTCTGCACGCACGCACTTGGCGACGCATCGGCGGATTCTGCGAGGACTACACCGGTTACGGCGGCGAGGACACCGACTTCGCGTTCACCGCCCGCTCGGCCGGTATCGACCTCGCGTGGATCGGCGACGCCCGCGCCTACCATCAGCACCACCCGGTGCAGAACCCCCCGGTCGGACATCTCGACGACATCGTGCGCAACGCGCAGCTCTTCCACGAGCGCTGGGGCGTGTGGCCCATGATCGGCTGGCTCGACGCCTTCGAGCGTCAGGGCCTCATCCACCGCACGCCGGAGACCGTCGAGCTCACCATCGATCCGTCAGGCCTGGTCGCCGAAACCGCGTCATAGCGACCAAACCTGACGGGTAGAGGTGAGTGCTACTCCGAGAGGGGCGCCGCCGCGATCGTCTCGCGGGCGTGCCGCGCGCGCTCGTCGATCTCGCGCAGAGCGGTGGGCGCAGCATCCGTGTACTGCAGACCGCGGCGCGCCCGCGCTGTGTCGAGCAGCGAGTCGGCCAGCCCCGGGTTGTTGGCGAGCACCGGCCCGTGCAGGTGCGTGCCGAGGAGGTTGCCCTCCCAGAAGCCCTCCTCGCCCGGGGTCTCCGTGTTGCCGCGGCCGTAGACGACGCGCCCCAGCGTCGGATGCGCGCCCACGTCGACGAACGACCCCCGGTTCTCGAACCCCGCCACGGTGCCGAGTCGTGGTGACTCCACCACGAAGTCGCCCACCACCCGGGTGCCGCCGTGCCGCGTCGTGACCGGGAATACGCCGGCACCCTCGAGCACCTCGCCGTTCTCCAAGGTCACGCTCTCGCCGAGCAACTGGAACCCGGCGCCGATCGCCAGGAACGGCCGGCCGTCGGCGGCCAGCGTGCGCAACGCCGGCGCGATCGCCAGCACGAGCGGATGCGCGAGCACCTCCGCCGAGACCGGCCCACTTCCGATGAACACCAGATCGGGGTCGTCGAAGCCGGATGCGTCGTCGCCGGCAGACGCGCCGTCGTAGGCGGTTACCTCGACCGGCAGCCCCCGCCACTCGGAGCGCACGCGGAGGATCTCGACGTTGCCGCTCTCCCCGTTCAGCCCCAGGAGGCGCGGGAACAGGTGCAGGATGCGCAACGCCCCGCTCATGCCTGTCCCCCGCCCTCGAGCTCCTTGAAACCGAGGATCTTGCGGATCAGCATCATCTGCTCGTAGTTCAAGATCATCACCTTGTGACCGGTCGAGGGCTTCGGCAGCGCCAGGAACGCCTTCAGCGCCGCGCGCACGTCGAGATCGACCGAGCCGACCGGGATGCCGAGATACCCGAGCCGCACCGCGAACTGCCACGCCTTCGATCCGGTGATCCCGTCGACGTGGTCGAGGGCCGAGAAGTCGATGTCGTAGATCCACGACGGGTCGGGCGTGCCCTCGTCCACCGCGAGGAAGACCTGTTCCGGCGCACGTTCCAGCGAGTCGAGGTTGAGCTGGAGGCTCGCCGGGTTCTTCATCATGATGATCTCGATCTGCTCGCCGGCCACCTCGAGCAGTTCGCCCCGCCCGTAGACCGTCTCGAGAGAGTCGAGCGCGGCGGAGACCAGCTCGGGCTGGAATCGGGCACCGAGCACGCTGCGAGCCGCAGCGGCAGCTCCCGCCGCGTCGAGCGCGTAGTGCATCCCCCGCGCCGGCAGTTTCACACTCAGCCGCACGCCGTCGATGTCGAGCGTCGCGCGCGCTCCGGTGAGCTCCACCACCTCGACGGCTGCCGGGCGCGACCCCGGCGCCACCGTCGCCTCGCCGAAGCGGTCGGCCGACGCCACGCCGTGGCTGGCCGCGTCGACCAGCGCAGGCACGCCGCCGAAGAAGGAGACGACGCGCCCCTCCCGAGCCGGGATGCGCGTGTCGAGATCGACCAGGAAGTTGTCCTCGCGGTTCAGCACGAGGCCCTCGGTGGCGGAGGCGGCCACCCGGCCGAGCATGGCCGCCACGCGGTCCGGCTCGTGGTAGCGGTTGAGCTGGTCGATCTGGATGTTCAGCAGCAGCACCGTGCGAGGCTTCAACAGCTCGGCGAGCTTCGTGCCGTACCCCTCGTCGACCTCGAGGATCGCGATGTCGGAGTCGAGCCGGCCCCCCACCGACACCTCCGAGAGCAACGCCGAGGCGATGCCCTGGGGCAGGTTGCCGCCCGACGGGTTCGTGAACACCTTCAGGCCGTGCTGCCGCATGATGGCGGCGAGCATGTTGGTGGTGGTCGACTTGCCGTTCGACCCGGAGACGGCCACGACGCCATCCGGAATCCGCGCGATCGTGCGCTCGAGGAATCCGGGGTCGATCTTCAACGCCGTCGCACCGGGGATCGCCGATCCGCCGCCGCGCAGGCGCGCGGCGGCGCGGACGGCCCGCCCGACCAGGACGGCCGCTGCCGTGCGGAGGCCCATGGGCCTACTCGAGGTAGTCGCGCAGCGACTGCGACCGGGACGGGTGGCGCAGCTTCGCCATCGTCTTCGACTCGATCTGACGGATGCGCTCGCGCGTCACGCCGAAGGTGTCACCGATCTGGTCGAGCGTCTTCGGCATGCCGTCGCCGAGGCCGAAGCGCATGCGGATGACGCCGGCCTCGCGCTCGGAGAGCGAGTCGAGCAGCGACTCCAGCTGCTTCTGCAGCATCGTGAAGCCCACCGCATCCGCCGGCACGACGGCCTCGGTGTCTTCGATCAGGTCACCGAACTCGCTGTCGCCGTCCTCGCCGAGCGGGGTGTGCAGCGAGATCGGCTCGCGGCCGTACTTCTGCACCTCGACGACCTTCTCGGGCGTCATGTCGAGCTCGCGGCTGAGCTCCTCGGGCGTGGGCTCGCGACCGAGGTCTTGCAGCATCTGCCGCTGCACCCGGGCCAGCTTGTTGATGACCTCGACCATGTGCACGGGGATGCGGATGGTGCGCGCCTGGTCGGCCATGGCGCGGGTGATGGCCTGACGGATCCACCAGGTGGCATAGGTGGAGAACTTGAAGCCCTTCGTGTAGTCGAATTTCTCGACCGCACGGATGAGGCCCAGGTTGCCCTCCTGGATCAGGTCGAGGAACTGCATTCCGCGACCGGTGTAGCGCTTCGCGAGCGAGACGACGAGGCGGAGGTTCGCGCCGAGCAGGTGGCTCTTGGCACGCTGACCGTCCTTCGCCACCCACTGCAGCTCGCGCTTGAGCTGCGGGGTGAGGTTGTCGCTGCTGGCCAGCTTGTCCTCCGCGAAGAGGCCCGCCTCGATGCGCATGGCCAACTCGACCTCTTCGGCCGCGTTCAGCAGGGCGACCTTACCGATCTGCTTCAGGTAGTCCTTGACCGGGTCGGCGGTGGCACCCGTGATGGTGGTGGAGTAGACGGGAACGTCGTCCTCGTCGTCGACCAGCGAGAGCACGAGGGCACCGCTCGGGAGCGCCTCCTCCTCGGCGGCCGGCTTCGCGGTCTTGTCGTCGCTCTCGCCATCCGCGTCGTCGCCCTCGGCGTCGTCGGCACCGGCCTCGACGTCGTCGGTCGCGTCGTCGGCGCTGTCGTCGTCGATGACCGCCTCGTCGTCGGGATCGATGTCCTCCGCCTCGTCGTCGTCGTTCTTCGCCGTGGCTTTCGACGCCTTCTTCGGAGCAGCCTTCGCTGCGGTCTTCTTCGCCGGCCCGCGCTTGCCTGTTGGGCGCGACGGAGCCGACTCGACCTCGTCAGGCGCCGTTGCCTGCTCGAGGATGTCTGCGGACTTGGGGGTGGCCATTCCATCACCTTTCATGCCACGCGACGGGAACGGGAAGAGTGAATCCCTGGCAAGATTCCCCGCGCGTGAAGATGTTTTCGGACATTACTAAGACCCATGTCAAGTGCCGGGGTTTTGCAGCCGAAAGAGATGCTGCATCCGTGCACAAGAACGGGTCTCGATCATCAATTATTGCATGGAAATGCTGGGCGGAACGCCGTCAGGCCCCCCGGCGCTTCCATGCTCTGTACAGTGCAACCCAGATGGGGCCCACCGATATTCCCTCGTCCTCCTCGAGCTTGCGGCGGGTGCGCCGGCGCGCGCGTACGAACATGACCACACCGAAGCCGATCACCAGGTATTGCACCGCGAATGCACGCCGGAATGCGTCGAGGTCGTAGAGGCTCGAGCTCAGCCCCGCGTCGAACTGCACGTCGAGCAGCACCCCGATGAGGAACATCGTCACGAAACTCGCGGTGAACCCGCCGACGTTCACGATGCCGTTGGCCGAGCCGAGTGAGCGGATGGGATTGAACGAGCGGGCGAAGTCGAACCCGATCAGGGAACCCGGCCCGCCCACCCCGAGCGCGACGACCAGAACGATCAGGAGCCAGGTCGGCGGCACGCCCGGCCAGACGAGCAAGACCGCCCAGACCAGCCCGAGCACGCCGGTGATGCCGAGAACGAGGTTCGACCGGCGGAGCGGGAAACGGGCGGTGAGGATGCCGAGCACCGGCCCGGCGACGAGGCCCGACAGCACGATCAGCACCAACAAGAAGGATGCGAAGCCCGGCTCGAGCCCGAGCGCCGACACCATGAACGGGAAGCCCCAGAACAGCGCGAAGACGGTGCCGGAGGACTGGGTGATGTAGTGCGACCAGAAGCCGAGCTGGGTGCCCGGCCGGCGCACGGTCTGCACGAGCCCCTGCACGACCTCTTTCGTCGATGCTGCACGGGCGGGCTCTGGCACACCTGCCGGGCGGTTCGCCAACAGCGCCACGCCGAGCACGAAGCCCGCGAACGAGAGCGCGGCGGCCGCCGAGAACGCCACCGTCCAGCCCGCCTGGTGCAGGATCCAGGCGAACGGCACCGCGGAGAGCACCTGCCCGATCGCCCCGACATTGCCGGTCCACTGCGACAGCTGGGGCACCAGCCGGCCCTGGAACCATGAGTTGATGAGCCGGATGAGCGAGATGAAGACCGCCGCGTCACCCGCCCCCACGAGGATGCGCGCGACGATCGCGATCGAGATGGTGGGGGCGAACGCCAGTGTCACCTGACCCACCACCATCACCGCACTGCCCGCGCAGATGAGGAACTTGGGCCCGACGCGGTCGATCAGGAGCCCGATCGGGATCTGGAGGGCGGCGTAGACGATGAGCTGCACCACCGCGAGGCTCGACAGCAGGGCGGCGGTGGTGTCGAAGCGGGCCGCGCATCACCCCGGGCACGCCGAGCGTCGTGCGCTGCAGCACGGCCGCATGTAAGCGAACCGCCGACGGCGAAGACCAGCCAGGACGACCGGGAGTCACCGNCGTCAGTTTACCCGCGCACGTCACCGGAACCCGCCCGTGCGTGCGGCACTAACGGGGCAAACGTCCGAACTGTCTTCCCGCCCCGGTTGCCGGGCCGCCGCATCCACCCCGGCCACGCCGAGCGTCGTGCGCTGCAGCACGGCCGCCATGTAGGCGAACACGCCGACGGCGAAGACGAGCCAGGACCGACGGGAGTTCACCGCCGTCAGTTTACCCGCGGCACGTCACCGGAGCCGCCGCGTGCGTGCGGCGACTAGCGGGGCAGACCGTCGGAGCTGTCGTCGCCGCCGCGGTTGCCGGCGAGGAACCGCTCCAGCTCGTCGGCGATCTCGTCGGCGGAGGGGAGTTCGCCGTCGACGTCGGTGAGCGGCGAGCGCAGGCTCGTGCCCTCCATGTAGGTGTCGTGGCGCTCTTCGAGGGTGTGCACGAGGCGCGCCAGTTCGGCGTTCGACTCGACCTGCTCGTCGATCTTGCCCACGAACACGCGGCCCTCTTCGCGCAACCGATCGGTCGGGAAGATGAGGCCGGTGGCCGAGCTGATGCTCTCCAGCGCCACCAGCGCGGTGCTCGGGAACTCGGTGTCGGCGAGGTAATGCGGAACGAGCAGCACGAACCCGGCGATCGGATGCCCGAGCTCCTGCAAGCGGTACTCGACGAGGTGCAGGGCGTTCGCCGGCGCCTGCGTGCTGGGCCGCCAGACCGAGAGCGCGTCGATCAGCTCGATTCGGTTGCCACTCACCGTCACACTGATCGGCCGGGTGTGCGGCACGGGCATCGGGATGGCGTGCACCCAGGTGGTGGTCTTCACCTTGAACAACTGCACCAGTTCGATCACCGCGGCGGTGAACCGCTCCCACTGGAAGTCGGGTTCGAAGCCGGTGAGGAAGAGGAAGCGCTGCCCGAGCTCGTCGCTCATCAGGTGCAGCCGCAGGGTCTGCGGCTGGTAGTCGCTCAGGTGGTCCTGGTCGAAGGTGATGATGGGTCGCCGGGCGCGGTAGTCGAGCAGGATGTCGGCGTCGAATTCGGCGACGACCGTGCTCTCGAGCGTGTCGAGGAGGTACTCGCCCAATTGGGCGACGGCGCCCCCCGCATCCGTGAAGCCGGTCAGGGCGGCGACGAGGTTGAGGCCGTCGGGAACCAGACCGGCATCGGCCACGACTTCATAGAGCCCGCTCGGTTGTTCCATGCGTCAACTCTAAACCGGCACCCTGCTCCCGGCCGGTTCGCGTGGCATGCCGAGAGCGAACACGGATCGGGAATAGCCGGCGGATGCGCGCGGCTAGCATGGCCGCATGAGTTCAGCGAGCCTGTCCGTCCTGTCCGAATCCCCTTCCCCTGCCGCCGACGACATCCTCGTCGTCGCGGCCTCACTCACCGGCGAGAAAGGATCGGAGACCGCCACCGTGCGCGGCGCGGCACTGAGCGACGTGGCGGACGAGCTCGCCGCGGTCGGGTTCGCGGGCAAGAAGGACGAACTGGTGCGGCTGCCGGCGCCGGCCGGGGTGACCGCGAAGAGCATCGCGGTCGTCGGTCTCGGCGCTGCCGGGGTGGTGGGCGCCGAGGAGCTGCGCTACGCGGCGGGCGTCGCCGCCCGGCGGCTCGGCGGCCGCGACCGCCTGGTGCTCGACTTCGGCCCGGCCACGGCGGAGGAGCTCGAGGCCGTGCTCGAGGGCGCGGGACTCGGCTCGTACGACTACACCGACTACCGCGGCACCGGTCGTGACGAGGAGGCGCGCACCGCAGCGCCGCGCGAGATCGCGGTGGTGGGCACCGGTGACCCCGGCGTCGACGACGGGGCGCTGCAGCGGGCCCGCGCATCCGTCGACGCCGTGGCGCTCGTGCGGGACCTCGTGAACGTGCCCGCCCTCGATCTCTACCCCTCGGTGTACGCCGAGCGGGTGCTCGCGCTGGCCGAGGGCCGGCCGGTGACGGTGCGGGTGTGGAACGAGGACGAGCTCGTGGCCGAGGGCTTCGGCGGCATCGCCGGCGTCGGGCAGGGCTCGACCCGGCCGCCCCGGCTCGTGCGGGTGGACTACTCCCCCGCCGGTGCGGCGCGGCACATCGCCCTCGTGGGCAAGGGCATCACCTTCGACACCGGCGGGCTCTCGCTGAAGCCTCCGGTGTCGATGATCGGCATGAAGTACGACATGGCCGGTTCGGCGACCGTGCTGGCCACGGTGCTCGCCGCCGCCGACCTCGGTCTGCCCGTGCACCTCACCGCCTGGCTGTGCCTGGCCGAGAACATGCCGTCGGGCGACGCGATCCGCCCCGGAGACGTGCTCACCATCCGCGGTGGTCGCACGGTGGAGGTGCTCAACACCGACGCCGAGGGACGACTGGTGCTGGCCGACGGTCTCGTGGCGGCCGGTGAGGAGCATCCGGACGCCATCATCGACGTCGCCACCCTCACCGGTGCCGCCGTCGTCGCGCTCGGCAATCGCTACGTCGCCACCATGGGCGACGACGAGCTCGTGGCCGAGGTGCTCGAGGCCGCCCGCGAGGTGGGCGAGCCGCTCTGGCACATGCCCTTGCCGGCCGAACTCCGGCCCCTGCTCGCCTCGGACATCGCCGACATCGCGAACGTCAAGCCCGGCAACACGGCGGGCGGCATGCTGATCGCCGGAGTGTTCCTGCAGGAGTTCGTCGGCACCGACGAGGCCGGCGAGCGGATTCCCTGGGTGCACCTCGACATCGCGGGGGCGGCGCAGAACAAGGAATCGGGCTACGGCTTCACCGGGAAGGGACCGACCGGGGCGACCGTGCGCACCCTCCTGCGAGTTGCCGAGCGGTCCACCCGCGCGTAGTAAGGTCGTATGGGCGAAAAAATCTCGCCCATCTCCGCCAGGCGCCCATCCGGCGCGCGGCGGATCCTGATGCACGAGGGAGTTGCTTGGTGTCGGAACAGAATTTTGACATTGTGGTTCTCGGTGGTGGCAGCGGCGGTTATGCCGCAGCGCTGCGCGCCAGCCAGCTGGGATTCTCAGTGGCGATGATCGAGAAGGACAAGGTCGGCGGCACGTGTCTGCACCGCGGCTGCATTCCCACCAAGGCACTCCTGCACTCGGCCGAGGTGGCCGACGTCTCGCGTGAGTCGGCCAAATACGGCGTCAACACCACCTTCGGTGGCATCGACATCGCGGCGGTCACCGCTTACCGCGAGGGCATCGTCTCAAGCAAGTTCAAGGGCCTCGAGGGCCTCGTCAAGGCTCGCGGCATCACCACCATCGCCGGTGAAGGCCGCCTGACCTCGCCCACCACCGTGCAGGTCGGCGACGACACCTACGTCGGCAAGAAGATCGTGCTCGCCACGGGCTCCTACTCACGCACGCTGCCGGGCCTCGAGATCGGCGGCCGGGTCATCACCTCGGAGCAGGCGCTCACGCTCGACTTCGTGCCGCAGAAGGTCGTCATCCTCGGCGGCGGCGTCATCGGTGTGGAGTTCGCCTCGGTCTGGAAGTCGTTCGGCGCCGACGTCACCATCGTCGAAGCGCTGCCCCACCTCGTGCCGAACGAGGACGAGGCGATCTCGAAGCAGTTCGAGCGCGCGTTCCGCAAGCGCGGCATCGCCTTCAACCTCGGCACCCGCTTCTCGGGCGTCACCCAGAACGAGAACGGCGTCGTCGTCTCGCTCGAAGACGGCAAGACCTTCGAGGGTGAGCTGCTGCTCGTGGCCGTCGGCCGCGGGCCGGCGACCCAGGGCCTCGGCTTCGAGGAGGCCGGCGTCACCATCGATCGCGGCTTCGTGATCACCAACGAGCGCCTCGAGACGAGCGTTCCCGGGGTCTACGCCGTAGGCGACATCGTCCCCGGCCTGCAGTTGGCCCACCGCGGGTTCCAGCAGGGCATCTTCGTGGCCGAGGAGATCGCGGGGCTGAACCCGCAGGTGGTCGAAGACGTGAACATCCCCAAGGTCACCTACTCCGACCCCGAGGTGGCGTCGGTGGGTCTCACCGAGGCGAAGGCGGCCGAGAAGTACGGCGCCGACAAGATCTCGTCTTACGACTACAACCTGGCCGGCAACGGCAAGAGCCACATCATCGGCACGACCGGTTCGGTGAAGGTGGTGCGGGTCAACGACGGTCCGGTCATCGGCATCCACATGATCGGCGCGCGCGTGGGCGAGCTCATCGGTGAGGGTCAGTTGATCGTGAACTGGGAGGCGTACCCCGAAGACGTGGCGTCGCTCATCCACGCCCACCCCACTCAGAACGAGGCGCTCGGCGAGGCGCACCTCGCGCTGGCCGGCAAGCCCCTGCACGCCATCTAGTCCTGCCAACACGGCTTATCAACGAACGGTTCCATAAGGAGACAAGGTCATGAGCGAATCCGTCAACCTTCCCGCACTCGGCGAGAGTGTCACGGAGGGTACGGTCACCCGCTGGCTCAAGAACGTGGGCGACCGCGTGGAGGTCGACGAGCCGCTGCTCGAGGTCTCGACCGACAAGGTCGACACCGAGATCCCGTCGCCCGTCGCCGGCGTGATCGAGGCCATCCTCGTTCAGGAAGACGAGACGGTCGAGGTCGGCACGGCGCTCGTGACGATCGGTGACGGTTCGGGGGCCGGCGCTTCGGATGCCGCGCCCGCGGCTGAAGCTCCTGCGGAGACGCCTGCCGCTCCTGCCGCGGAGGCCCCGGCTGAGCCGGCCGCTCCGGCGGAGGCTCCGGCCGCCGCGGCCGAGCCGGTCGCGCCCGCGCAGGAGGCCCCGGCCCAGGTCGTGACCCCGTCGACGGAGGCGCCCGCGCCCGCCGAGGCTGCGCCCGCCGAGGCTCCCGCACCCGTGCAGGAGGCTCCCGCCGCTGCACCGGCCGCCCCCGCTGCCCCAGCCGCTCCTGCCGCGGCCCCAGCGCCCGCAGCCGCACCGGCGCCCGCAGCCGCACCGGCGCCCGCAGCTGCACCGGCCGCCACCCCGGCGCCCGCGGCCGCCGCGGCTCCCGCCGCAGGGTCGGGCAACGCCGGGTACGTCACCCCGCTCGTGCGGAAGCTCGCCCACGACCGTGGCATCGACCTCGCCTCGGTCACCGGCTCGGGCGTCGGCGGACGCATCCGCAAGGAAGACGTGCTCGCCGCGGCTGCTGCGCCGGCTCCCAGCGCCTCGGCCGCGCCGGCCGCACGCACGCCGCTCGAGACCTCGCCGCTGCGTGGCACCACTCAGCCGATGTCGCGCCTGCGCAAGGTCGTGGCCGAACGTGCTGTCGCGTCCATGCAGGCGTCGGCCCAGCTCACCACCGTCGTCCAGGTCGACGTGACGAAGGTGGCGGCGTTCCGCGACCAGGTCAAGGGCCGCTTCCTCGAGAAGACGGGCACGAAGCTGTCGTTCCTGCCGTTCTTCGCCCTGGCCGCTGCCGAGGCGCTGAAGGCGTACCCGATCATCAACGCCACGGTCGACGGCGAGAACATCGTTCTACCCGACCACGAGAG